>JAQUQS010000001.1:0-66903 GCA_028715965.1 Candidatus Omnitrophota bacterium
CGTGTTTAGCTTCTCTGTTAAGCTTTCAGGGGCCCTCGAGCTCGCGTACGATATATACGCGATAAAGGGTCCGGGACCGGAAGGTCCCAGGACGCTTTGAGCGTATATATCGGTCATACCGCGTAAGCGGTATGACGACAAAAAATAAGCCGGCTGCAATAGCCGGCTCTATTTTTTGGAGCGAGCGAGGGGAATCGAACCCCCGTTACCAGCTTGGGAAGCTGGAGCTCTACCATTGAGCTACGCTCGCGAATATGTCAAAATCTCGTCAGTTTTTCGAAATGTCTATATCTATTATCGATATTCCGTGGAGTCGCCTTTAAAAGCCCCTCGACACTGAATCCTTCCACGGTAAAAGACGCAAGTATACTACCATAGACAAGCGATTTTCTCAAGACCCTATCATTGATACGTTTATGTCCCGACAGGTATCCTATCATCCCCCCGGCAAAAGTATCCCCCGCCCCTGTCGGGTCAGCTATCTTTTCCAAAAGATACGCCGGGACCATCGCCCTGAGCCCCTTCGAGAAGAAAAGCGCGCCATGCTCGCCCTTCTTAATCACGACCATTTTAACCCCGCAAGAAGAGATATACCGTGCCGCGTCCAAAAGTCCTTTTTCCCCGGAAAGCTGTCTTGCCTCAGCATCGTTAAGAAGGAAAATATCGACTTTCTTCAGAAGCTTAAGAAGCGCCGAACGCTTGTGTTGTATCCAGAGGTTCATCGTATCACAGGCCACCAGCCCCGTGGGCTTTACTTTATTGAATATATATCTCTGCAGCTCCGGGTCTATGTTGGCTAGCAGCAGGTTATCCCGATGTGAGACGTTATCGGGGATGACCGGCTTGAAATCCTGGAAAACGTTAAGTTCAGTCCTAAGTGTTTCCGCATATGCCAGATCGAAATCATATCGGGCGGACCAGCGGAACGTTTTTCCTTCTGCTACGCGCAAGCCCCCGGTATCAACGCCTCTTTTCTTGAAAAGTGTCATGTATCTTTCCGGGAAATCCGTACCGACGACACTTATGATATTGACCGGAGCGAACACGGACGCGCTTATTGACGCGTATGTAGCTGACCCGCCCAACACGTCTTTCACCTTGCCGAAAGGGGTCTCCACACTATCCATGGCCATGGACCCTATCACTGTAGTCCTTTTCATCTCCGCCCTTTTTCCGCGCTAAGACCGTTCTTTTTATCTCCCTTTTTAAGAAAGGTATCTTCCGTTACCTTTATCGAGCAATATTCCGAACACATGGTGCAAATATCCTTAACTTTGGGATGTGATCCCTTCCTCACTTTCGCCGGAAGGTCCTTATCGATCGCCAGTTTGAACTGGGTATCCCAGTCCCTTTTCGCCCGGGCCATAGAGATATCCCGGTCCCTCTTTATCGCCGATGGCAATCCTTTGACTATGTCGGCGGCATGCGCAGCTATACGCGAAGCGATAACACCCTGCCTTACGTCCTCAATGCCGGGAAGCCTCAGATGTTCCGCCGGGGTCACGTAACAGAGGAAGTCAGCTCCATGCCATGCCGCTAATGCCCCTCCTATAGCTCCGACTATATGGTCGTATCCCGGCGCCGCGTCCGTAACAAGCGGACCTAACACATAAAAAGGCGCGCCGTGGCAGATGGTCTTTTGTAGTTTGACGTTCGCTTCTATCTGGTCCATGGCCACATGTCCCGGCCCTTCTATCATGACCTGGACACCCCGCTCGAAAGCCTGTTTCTGCTGGTCCCCCAGGACCAACAATTCGTGTATCTGCAATCTATCCGTAGCGTCAGCGATCGCCCCCGGCCTAAGGCTATCACCCAGGCTCAATGTCACGTTATGCTTCCGGGCGATCTTGATAACATCGTCGAATCTCGACCGAAAAGGATTCTCGCGCCTATTGGTCTTCATCCAGGACGCTATCATAGCGCCACCGCGACTCACTATGTTCAATATACGTGACTTAGGGGAAATATGTCCGATGGCCTCGTACGTTATCCCGGAATGTATCGTGAAGAAATCCACACCTTCAGAAGCCTGTTTTTCCAGTATCTCGATAAAATCGTCCTCTTTAAGGGAGAGGAATTTTTTATTACCATCACAGGCCAACTCATATACCGGGACGGTCCCCAGAGGCAGCGGGCACTCAGCCAATATCTTTTTCCTGAGCTTTCCCAGTAAGGGGCCAAGGGACAGGTCCATAAGGGCATCCGCGCCTGCCTGGACGGCGGCCTCCATCTTCTTCATCTCTTCGTTTATGCCGGAATACCCAGGCGACATGCCTATGTTAGCGTTGACCTTGGTCCGCAGGCCCTTACCAATAGCGCATGGCCTGGACATATCCCTGTTATTGTTGGCCGGCGCTACGATAATACCGGAACTTATCCCCTGTTCTATATGGCTGGACGGGACATCCTCCGAACCAGAACATTTTCTGACAATATCGCGTTTTATTTTCATTCTGCTGTGTCCATTCCCGGCCGTAAGGCCGGCGCGCGCTGTTATTTACCTTTTATCATCTCTATGCCCTTAACCGCGGCTTTTTCGATCTCGTAAAGTTTGAAACGGAACTTCTTGAATTTCTGCGACAATTCCTGGTCAAAGAGCTTAAGCACTTCTTCCAGCACCCTGAGTGACTCTTTTCCCCTCTGGGTATTGGCCAGGAATAAGTCGACCAGATTCTCCCTTATTTTCTCCGACTCGCTGGACCTTATCCCGACATCATTCAAGTTCCTGGAGGACACCAGCTCTTCCAGGTGCTCTTTCCTCAGGTCCTTTATGGCATTGAAGACATCATGCCTGAGATCCTTCAATTTACGCGTAAGTGTTTCATTATCCGAAGAGAACCTCAGTATATCCTCGCACACCCTGATCCCTTCGGTCACCCGATTAAGGTTCGCGTCGATTATACGATAGACCCCTTTATCTATTTTCTTGTCCCCGGCCATTACTTACCTTTCTCCTTTGATATCCTTGATCATACGCGTAGTGGAAAATCCTTCCAAGTATGGTATGACCCTTACCATGCCGCCATTCTTTTTCACGAACTCGCCTCCAACGATATCATTTTCTTTCCAGTCCCCGCCCTTAAAAATGATATCCGGAACAATGTACTTTATAATATCTTCCGGCGTATCTTCCCCGAATGATGTTACCAGGTCAACAGCTTCAAGCGCCGCCAGCATTTCCATGCGCGCGTCACAGGGGTTCACGGGCCTGTCGGGCCCCTTTATCCTTTTCACGGAATTGTCGGTATTTACGGCCACAATAAGCCTGTCACAATACCCTTTAGCTTCGGCAAGATACCTCGCGTGCCCCCGGTGCAAGATGTCAAAACACCCGTTCGTGAACCCGACCTTACTACCGGAAGCCTTTAAAGATATGACCTCCCGCTTCAGTTCTTCTTTTTCTCTGATCTTATCGGTGTACATCACCAGCCATCTCTTCCACTATCTTGCATATTATATGGATAACGGCGGAGTGCACTTCCTGTATCCGGCCGGTAACCCTGGACGGCACTACTATAGGCATATCACACATCCCGGCAAGCTCTCCACCCGTACCGCCCGTAAGAGCTATGGTCACCATTTTCCTGTTCTTTGCGGAACGGACTGCTTCGATAATATTAGGCGACTTACCACTTGTTGATATCGCCACAGCCACATCCCCTTCTTCCCCGAACGCCTCTATCTGCCTGCTGAATATCCTTGAAAAGTCGTAATCATTGCCTGTAGCAGTTATGGCCGAACAATCCGATGCCAGGCAGATACAGGGCAATGCCCTTCTTTCCTTTTCGAACCGCACCACAAGTTCCGCGGCCATATGCTGGCTGTCCGCTGCGCTGCCGCCATTGCCGAACACGACCACTTTCCTGCCATGATCATACGCTTCTGCTATGGCTTCGGCCGCCCGCGCCACTATGGAGACATTCTTGTCGGAGGACAGGAATTTTTCCTTGGCGTCAATACTTTCCCTGAGGATATCCCTCACAAGGCTTTTAGCGTCCATTACGGCCTCTTCTTTCTACCTGGATTCCCTGTACGGTATCTCTGGCTCACCACTTTCCAGCGGTTCGGCCGCGCGTTCAGCCTTCATGATCTTTTTCACATGCATTTTAATGTTGATCTTTTCTTCGATCCCAAGCATGTTCTTGACGCTGCTTTTCACGGCCATCTGCACACGTTCTGTAATATCCGGTATATTTGCCGCCGAGGCCATGGATACGGACATAATTATATCGATGCCTTTCCTGTTTATGTCCACCCTTGCCCCGACCTCTTTAATGTCCGGCACATTCCTCGTCACCTTAAGGATATAATCCTCGATGGCCGCCAATGAGACTGTCACCTCGCCGTCCGCGTTCTGGAAGGACACTATCCTGTTCTTCCTTATCTTCTTTGACAACCTGTACGGCGCCATTATCCCTATTACCACAAAGATCGCGCCGACCGATGCCGCGCCAACCTGATAATTGATGTCGCCCTTTATGAGAGATGCCACATCTGTTACCATTTCGGGGGTCAAAAGACCCAAAGAAAGCGCTATTATCGACGCTCCAACGGTCACCATCGCTATCAGATACAACAATACGAGTATTTTCCTGATAAATACCATCACGCCCTCCTTATTAGACCATAAAATTGGCTATACCGGCCGCGCGGAACTTATCTTCCGGCTAATCTTTCTTCGGAAAGAATTTTTCCACAAAATGTGTCGAAAACTTACCTTTTTGAAAGTCAGGGTTGAGTAGAACTTTCTTATGGAACTCTACAGTGGTCTTGATAGGCGCCACAAGGAACTCGTCCAAGGCCCGTTGCATCGTCTTTATGGCCTGCTCCCTGTCCTTACCATAAGTAATGAGCTTGGCCATCATAGAATCGTAAAATGGGGGTATCTCATACCCGGAATACACATGGGTATCTACCCTGACACCCGGTCCGCCGGGTATACTGAGAGCCTCTATCTTTCCCGGGGACGGCCGGAAATCCGCGTCCGGATCCTCGGCATTTATCCGGCACTCCAGCGCCCATCCTTTTATTTTTATATCTTCCTGCTTACAGCTTAACTTATGCCCCATCGCCACCCGGATCTGTTCCTTGATAAGGTCCAGCCCGGTGACCATTTCCGTGACCGGATGCTCCACCTGTATACGGGTGTTCATCTCCATGAAGTAGAAATCGTCCCCGTCAACAAGGAACTCGACCGTACCGGCACCACGGTATCCGACCGCCTGTGCGGCCTTAACGGCTATCCCCCCCATCTTTTTGCGCATAGCCGCGCTAAGATAGGGAGAAGGCGCCTCTTCTATAAGTTTCTGGTGCCTTCTTTGTATAGTACAATCCCTTTCTCCGAGATGCACCACATTGCCTCTCTCATCAGCCATTATCTGGAACTCTATATGCCGCGGAGCCCCTATGTATTTTTCCATATACACGGCCGGATTCCCGAAAGCCGCTTCAGCTTCCGCTTTCGCCGTCAGGAAAGCGCTCACAAGGCTCACATCGTTATGGCAGATCCTCATTCCCTTACCGCCGCCGCCTGCCGAGGCCTTTATTATCACCGGGTACCCTATTTTCTTCGCCTCTCGTAACGCGTCTTCTTTTGTGTTGATAAGTCCTTCGCTGCCCGGAGTTACCGGTACCCCAGCATTTTTCATCGTGGTCTTTGCCGTCATTTTATCCCCCATGAGCCGCATGTTCTCGGGGGACGGACCAATGAACTTGATCTTACAGGATTCGCATATTTCCGCGAAGTGAGCGTTCTCCGCCAGGAACCCATATCCCGGGTGTATCGCCTCAACATCCGTTATTTCGGCGGCGCTTATTATAGCCGGTATGTTAAGATAACTGTTCGAAGGCTGTGCCTTGCCAATGCAGACCGCCTCGTCGGCAAAACGCACGTGTAAAGAATTACTGTCGGCCTGGGAATAGACAGCAACTGTCCTTATGCCCATTTCCTTGCAGGCCCTTATTATGCGCAGGGCTATTTCCCCGCGATTTGCTATGAGTATTTTTGAAAACATGATCCTTTAAATGGGTTCGGCCAGGAACATGACCTGTCCAAATTCAAGCGGTTCCGCGTTCTCGGCCTTTATATCGACGATCCTGCAGGCAAACTCTGCCTTCACTTCGTTCATTAACTTCATGGCTTCCACTATACAAAGGACATCGCCTTTCTGCACAACATCCCCGACCTGCACATAAGGATCGGCATCGGGCGACGAAGCACGATAAAATGTCCCCACCATGGGCGCTTTGATCTCCTTATAGTTCTTGCCCAGACCCGCGGCCTCGGCGGCAGGCGCTTGCTGTCCTGCCATCCCATGTGACGCGACAACGGGGGCGGCAATGACCTGTTCGACAACACCCTGCGCCTTTTTGGACAACTTTATCCTTACCCCCTCCTCCTCTATCTCCACATCGGTAAGGCCGTTCTCATTCATCAAGCCGATAAGTTCTTTGATCCTTTTAATGTTCATCGAACTCCCCTTTTTTATTAGACAGCACCTTTTACCGCGGAGGGTATGCCCGGGATCCCCCACATCCCAACCGGACCTCAAGCTCTTTCTATATATTCCCCCGTACGGGTATCAACCTTTACTCGCTCATGTGGCCCCACAAAAAGAGGCACTTTCACCACTCGTCCCGTTTCTAGGGTCGCGGGCTTTGTCGCCCCTGAGACCGTGTTACCCTTGAAACCCGGTTCTGTCTCGATTATTTCCAGCACAACATGTATCGGCGGATCCACGGACATTATCTGCCCATCGAATATCTTCGCCGTAACCGTCATATTCTCTTTAAGAAAATCCTTTTTATCCCCGATCTTATCCTCGGATAGATGTACCTGCTCAAAAGTCTCATCATCCATGAAACAATACCCCAGGTCATCCCTGTAAAGATACTGCATACTTTTCTGTTCAATGAACGCCTGCTCAAAAGTATCATCCGGCCTCAGGGTCTCGGAGACGATGGCCCCCGTCGTAAGGTTACGTAACTTCGACCTTACGAACGCACCCCCCTTACCGGGTTTGTAATGCTGTGCTTCTACTACCTCATGGAGGGAATTGTTATACTCTATCACAGTTCCCGGCCTTAACTGTACCGCTCTTATCATACCGTTAACACCTCACACCCTTTCGAAGTGACCAGGACCATGTCCTCCTCGCGGACACCCGCAAGACCAGGACAATATAACCCCGGCTCTACCGTAACGACCATGCCTTCCATAAAAACGTCATTGCTTTGGCTTCCAAGATATGGTCTTTCATGGACTTCAATACCTATTCCATGTCCCAGCCCATGGAGAGCATACTTTTTATATTTATAACCGGAAAATATTCCGGAAACGCCTTCAACTACAGAACTTATCTTTACTCCCGGCCTTATCGAACTTATCGCCATATCATGCGCTTCATGTACGGCCCTCAAAAGGCCTTTAATTTTTCCGTTTATTCTACCTTTGTAAAATGTTCTTGTCAAGTCAGAACAATATCCGTTATATAATATACCGAAATCTGCCAGAAGAAGCTTTCCTTCAGCAAAAGTAGCCGTCCCGGGGATAGCATGCGGATGGGCCGAATTGGGCCCTATAGCCACTATCGTCCGGAAAGAACTCTCGTATCCCAGGTCCCTCGTCCTCTTATCGATAAGAAAGGCTATATCGCTTTCCTTCATACCTTTTCTTACCTTTGCGCGCGCATACTCCCATATCCTGACGGTCTCCCTGGCGGCTTTTCGTATTATTCGCACCTCATCACGGCTCTTTATCATCCGGATATCCATAAGGACCGATGCCGCGCTTCTACCCGAGATCGAACCGGAAAGGAACACGCCCCTGAGCTGTTTCTCTATATACTTGAACCGCGCTACAGAAAGACTTTCCTCGTCGAACGCTATACGCTTTAAACCATTGTCCCCTGAATATGCAGCCAGATTCTCCGCTACCGGCCCCTTACACACGGATATGCCCTTTCCCTTGAGCTTGCTACTGGCAAGGGAAAAATTCATGCTATCCACAAAAAAGACTGGTCTTCCCCTTCGCGGGCACAAGAGCATGGAGCCGGACACATATAAACCGGCAATATATTCAATATCGTATCTGGCGGACAAAAGCAACGCGTCCATATTTCCGGCGCCACACGCGGCTTTTATCCCCTTCAGCGCGTACCCCACGCGCAGGACATCATTTGCCATCGATCAGCTCCCAGAGGCCCGCGAACCCCAGAAGATAACTGTTCTTCCCGAACCCGCTTATCTGCCCCTTCACCACAGGCGCTACGAGAGACTTATGCCGGAACTCTTCCCGCGCGTATATGTTGGACATATGTACCTCGACCGATGGTATGTTCTTGGAACGCAACGCGTCATGTATGGCCACACTGGTATGGGTATATGCGGCCGGGTTTATTAGTATGCCGTCCGCGTCGGTACTGTTTATCTTGTCGACTATATCCCCTTCGTGGTTGGACTGGAAGAACTCCGCCACGCATCCCCTGGAATCCGCGAAATCCTTTATTGAGCTGTCTATCGTCTCGATCGTGTCACATCCATAGATATCGGTCTCCCGTTTCCCCAGCAGGTTGAGATTAGGACCGTGTATAACAAGTATCTTCATGTCATTCCTCCTTAAGCGAACTTGAGCACTCGATCGTTAAACCTTTCTCCAGTCCCGGATCCACTCGGTCGCCGGCTGTTTTCTTTATCCCGGACACGCCCCACAACAGGCATACAACCCCTCCAAGAACACTAATGGCCATAAGCCCTAAAAGCAGGAGCAAACTTACCGCGAAAGCCGTCTCCTTGCCCGTTATGGGAGAGAACAGCGCTACGATCGCGCCTTCCCTTACTCCAAGTCCTCCTACTGACGGTATCATGCTTATGAAAGTGACAACGGGCATTATAAGGAACAAATTCATGATATCCACTTTTGCCCCCAAAGCCGAGAAAAGGACATATACCACAAGAAAGTAAATGCTCTGGGATACGATCGATACCCCGAGGGCCTTGAGGACCACATCTACGCGATTGCGATAATCATGCACTATACAATAGACCGCGTTCAGTTTCTCTCCCAAACGCAGCATTTTTACCCCGGAAAAGAACCTCTGAAGCGCGAGCGCGATACGCCTGTTGGTCACGACAACAAAGCCCACGATCCCCAGAAATATAAGGGTGAACACCAGGGGACGTATAAGGGAAAGCTCGATGTTCTTCTGGTTGAACGCGAGTGCCACTCCGGCAACGATGAAGAACGCGTAAAACCCGATTATGCGGTCCATGAAAACGCTGGCATAGGTCCGGATCCTGTTCCTGTGAGCGTATGTGGCGTAATGCGCCTTGATTATATCCCCGCCTACCGCGGTCGGCATGAAATTGTTGAAAAAATATCCTATAAGAGTAAGCTGCAAGGCCTCGGTCATGTTCAGCTTGAGGTCCTCCCCGAAAAAGATAAGCTTCAACCTGTAAGCCAGCATTACGATATTCATCGAAAAAAGGATCGCGGCCACTACAAGATATCCCACGGGACAGGATAATATTATCTTGTATATGCCCCTGATCTCGTCCCGCATAAGCCAGAACAAAAGCCCCAACAGGCCGAAGCTCACGATAGTACGCAACAACGCGGAGATCTTCCCGGAAATTCCACTCATATGGTCCAGCCAGGCCTTTTTATGATCGTTATGGCGTTCATAGCATGAAACTCAGTTTTAATTTCAGGCTCCTTATCACTTTTTCAGCGGCTATCTCGCCTTGTTTTATTATCTCGTCCGCTTTATCAAAATCGAACTGGTCCACTCCGTGGAGTTCCGGCTTAATAGCTATATCGGCTCCACGCGATTGATAGGCATTTAGTTCTTCTCCCATTATCTGCACGGATTGTATCAAGGCCGTAATGACATTGTTCACCTTCTGGTTCTTGACCGCGAATCCCGGATTGACAGCCAGTACGAACTTCGCGCCGAACCCATAAGCGGCTTTTGTAGGAATACTGTTCCTGACACCGCCGTCCACCAGAAGCCGCCCATCTATCTCCACCGCTGAAAATATACCCGGCCAGGAACAGCTGGCACGTATGAGCTTCACCAGGTCTCCCGACGTATGAACAAGCTCTTCTCCCGTCTCTATATCGGTGGTGGTAAGAGCGAAGGGTATCTTCATTTCGTTGAAACTCTTGTTCTTCACCATGTCCACTATTATGCCCTCGAACTTGCTTCCCCGGATAAGACCCGTGGAAAAAACACCTATATCCACTATGTTCGGCCAGCTGAACTTAACGGCCTCTTTTTCCATTTCTTCCGGGGACATACCAAGACTGTACGCGGCACCTATCAGGCTCCCTATACTGGTACCGACTATCATATCGAAAGGCAGGCGGTCTTTTCCGAAGTTACGCTCAAGGGTCTTAAGCACCCCGATATTGGACAGACCTCGGGCGCCACCCCCACCGAGCGCTAATACTTTTTTTACTTTTTTACCAAATCTACCAAAAATATCCATGGTCAACATACTACCAATCCGGCATAACCCACAACATGCGACGTATCGCCATTAACACTGCCGCTGTCATCGTACTCGATAAGTTCAGCAGCACGGGCCCCAAGTTCTTTCGCTGATACCAACATCACGGCCACCGGCACAACACCACACATGCTGATATTATGTTCCTCCACCACCTCAAGTAGGCCTTCCGCGTCCAGCTCAAGTATCCGTCCTATAGCTTCTTTGTCCTTTTTCGACGCGGACGCCCTGCTCTCATAATGCGTCATATCGCTACTTGCCACGATAAGCGCTTTGCCCCCGGAGGCCTTTATGGCCGAAGCTATGGCCTCCCCGGCCATCCTCACCTCACGAATACCCACGGACATGAACGTTATCGGCACTATCTTCGCCTCAGGCGATATACTTTTAATGAACGGTAAGTGCACCTCAACAGCATGTTCTTGAGCATGCGCTTTCCTGTCTATCTTTATCCCGGAACGGCCTTTTGTTAGAGCGCGTATGAGATCCTTGTCGACCTCTACCGTTCCCAGCGGGGTCTCCCAATCTTCGTCCGAACAGGCGACCGCCTCGCCTCGCCCCGTATGATTGGGACCCAGGACCACATACGTTCTTGCGGGCCTGATCGCGCCATATACCTTTCCGGCTATGCCCCCGGAATATACGTATCCGGCATGTGGGGCTACAATACCTATCGCATTACGCGCCTCTTTTTTCACGGAGATAAGAGCTTTTATTTCACGTGAAAGATCTTCAGTATCGGAAGGATAAAAACATCCCTCTACCACAGGTCTCCTGGCCATATTCCCCCTTACTGCCGGATATCCCGACTGACCGGTATATTATTATAAAATAAAGGGAAGGTAAGGTAAAGAAAAACCGAAAAAGGACTTTCTTACTCCACTGAATGGATCAGGACCTCGGCAGGATCCTGTCCTGAAAAGATATCTGCGGCGGTCTTAAGGACATCGTCCCGGGTCACGTCCCTTATCCCCTCCGGATACCGCTTGTAATCGTCATATCCAAGACCATATAACTCGTTAAGCGCCATGGATATGGCAATATCGGAATTCCTCTGAAGCGACATGGCCTGTTCCGATATCAGGCGGTCCTTACATGCCTGGATATCCTCATCGCTCATCTCCCCCCGGAGCACTTTATCCTTCACCAGCGCCAGTATCTCACTGGCCTTATCCAGGAATTTCTCGGAGGTGGCCACATATAACAGGAAATACCCTTTATCAAGGCCAGGAACGGACCTTGCCCCGGACGCGTAGGTTATCCCTTCTCCTTCCCGGGCCGCGTTGAAAAGCAGGCCGTTCGAACCGGAAAGCAGGGAACTTATTATGGCCAGGGCGTATCTTCTCTCATCATTCATTTTCACTCCCTGGTATCCCATGACCACAAGAGCCTGTTCCTTCTTCATATTGATCTCTTGTTCTTTTGCCCCATCGAGCGACCGTACGTCCCTGTCCGGGTTCACGGTCCGGCGAGGCTGCCAGGCACCAAAACGCTCCGATAGACCTTTTACGACATCATCGACATTGACGTCACCTACCACACTGATCACGGTGTTGTCCGGGACGAACGTATCGTGATAATATCCCGTCAACCGCCCCCTGTCCAACGCCATTACCGTGTCTTCCGTCCCCAGCATGTTCATCCCGTACGGGTGTTCCCCATATAGAAGCTCCAGCAACGTGTTCATAGCTCTCTGGTAAACATCTTTTTTCTCTTCCAATAGCTCCGCGAGTATCTTTTTTCTGGATCTTTCTATCTCGTCCTCGGGGAAAGACGCGTTCCTTATCACATCCTCAACAATATCCATGCCGAAGGCCAGATCATCCTTCATCAGGTTCATGGTGACCCCAAGGCTGTTCATCCCGCTGAACGCGCCTATGCTGCCTCCTCTACGCTCCAGGGCAGGAGCTATTTCACTCGCGTCCCTGGAGGACGTACCCTTCAAAAGCACCGAAGCGACAAAGTTGCATATGCCGTTATCTTCCCGCGTCTCGCTCCTGACGCCTCCCTCGAACGCTACGGCCACGGACACTATGGGAAGCCTTCCCCGTCTTTTGACCACAATACGCATGCCATTATCCAGCTTGACCATTTTTTCTTCCAACTCGGACGGAGTAACGTTCCTTGCCTGGTCCCCTAGTATCTTTCCCTCCGGCATCAGTAATATACTTGTGGAGTTATCCTTTTTCAGGTATTTCCAGATCATCCTTTTTACGTCAGAAGCGGTCACCTTCGACACATTCTCCACATAACGGTAAAAGAACATCGGGTCCCCGGTAAGCATTTCGGAACTGGTAAGAGAGGAGACCTCTGTCCCGATATCCTCATAAGATCCTATGTAACTCGCTATGACCATTTCTTTCGCCTTCGATATCTCTTCTTCTCCCGGGCCATCCTTGGCCAAGTCCCTTATTATGTCAAATATCTCACGTCTGGCTTCCCGAAGACCATCAGCGTCACCCGTTGCGCTTATCACGAAAAGCCCGGGATACCGTGGCGTGGAGTTAGAACATGTAGCGCCATACAAAAGTTCTTTCTCATCCACAAGTTTTTTGTATATGCGGGAATCCTTGCCTTGACCTAATATTATGCTCAAGACATCAGTAGCGTACATATCGGGAGAATATAGGCTCGTGGTATGGAACCCCATTACAAGATACCCCATGGTCACCTCGGCGGGGAACTCTCTAATGTTCTCCGACACCTGGGCTGGCTCCTCGGGCATATAGCTTTGCCATCTGGCCGACCTGGGATAGGCTCCCAGGTAATGTTTAGCCGTATTGAGCGCCTCGTCGTGCCCTACCCCTCCTACTATGCCTACGATCATCCTGTCAGGGCCGTATGCCCCGGCATGGTACTCACGAACGTCCTCACCGGTCAAAGCCGAAAAAACCTCTTCATATCCGATAACGGGGTATTTGTAAAGACTAGCTCGATAAGCGTTCTCATAAAGGAGGTTAGTGCTCCGGCTGAACGGATCGTCCCGGTACATGCGCATCTCTTTGAGAATGACCTCTTTTTCCTTCTTAAGCTCTTCCTCGGAAAATCCCGGGCTCATCACCATACTGGTCAACAGCTGGAACGCTTTATCGAAATTCTCCCTAGGAACAATGATATGGTACTCGGCCGAATCAAGACCGGTAGACCCGTTGATCACACCGCCCAGCATCTTGATCTTCTTGTGCAATTCTCCCGGGGTCTCATACCGGCTGCCTTTGAATATAAGATGCTCTAAAAGATGCGATATGCCGGAACCGGCATATTTCCCCTCATTGGAAAGCCCCGACAACACTCTTATCTGTATGGTCACAAGACCCGAGTCCGGTATGTATGAAGAGATCACTGTCGTGCCATTATCGAGTACCGACCTTTTATGGTCAGGCCTCACATCCGGGCCGGATGCGGACGAACTTGACGCGAGTGAAAAAACAACGAACAATGTCGCCAGAGCTCTTATTATGCGCATATCCCTCCCGATCCAGTAAAGATCACCCGGCGCGCATCGGCCAATACCGGTTATGCGCCATTGCCGTTCACCCTCTCCCTTTGGATCATACTGCTATGATGTGTAAGTTTTATAGCGATATCATCAATTATTGAATAGATACATGGTATCACAATCAGCGTCAATACTGTTGCAAAAACTATACCCCAGCATATCGAAAGCGCCATAGGGACCAGGAACGGGTCTTTTCCTCCTATCCCATATGCCACCGTAGAGAGCCCGCCCGCGGTGGTAACGGTCGTCAATATTACCGGCCTTATCCTCATTTGCCCGGCTTTTACGATCGAATCATACCTGGACAGCCCGGATTGCCTTAGCTTGTTGATGAAATCCACCAGTACGATGGAGTCATTCACCACTATACCGCTCAAGCCCACTACGCCGAGTATGGCCATGAAAGAGAACGGCACACCGTGGACAAGAAAAGCGGCGACCACACCTATCAGGCCGAACGGTATAGCAAGCATGACTATGGCCGGTTGTACAAGTGATTTAAAGAACGAGGCCAGGATAAGATAGATGATAAGGAACGCGAAAAGGAACGACCTCAAGAGAGCCACAAGCGATTCCATGGTCTCTTCCTGCTCCCCGCCGTACTTAACTGAATAACCAAGATACCTGTCCGCAAGCTCCTTGAACTTCTCCATCAGCATGGCATTTACCTTCATGGACGTAGCCTTGTCGTTATCCACGTTACACGACGCCGTTACGACCCTTTTACCGTCAAGATGATGTACGGTGGTGGTCCCCGGGACCTCCTCTATGGCCGCTACTTTCTTAAGTGGTATCAGGTTCCCGTATTGGTTCCGTATAAGCACGTTGTCAAACACGTCAAAATCCGCCGATTCATCCTCGTCGAACATCACGGTAACATCGGTTTCATTCTCGGCCTTGACCGGCTTTATTTTCGTGGCTATATTCCCACGGAAAACACCCCGGACCGTGCTGGCGATCTGCCCTACCGAAAGGCCCGCAAGCGCGGCCTTTTCCCTGTCAACCATCACGCGGACCTCCTTCTTCCCGGGTTTATGGTCCCAGGTAACGTCCGTCGTCCCCTCGATGGCCTTAAGATAGTCCATATACTCGAACGCTATCTTGTCAAGCGTACCGAAATCCTCCCCACGAACCCTGGCTTCGACCGCTTTACCTACGGGCGGCCCTGTCTGGGGCTTATCGAACCTGAGGGAATCGAACCCTTTTATATCCCTGGTCTTTTCCCGTAATTCCGCTATTATCTCGTCCGCGGTACGTTTCCTGTCCTGTTCCTGCGTAAGATACACGGTTATCTGTACAAGATTGCTCTCCTGCCCTGAGAACGGGTCATGCCTGTCTTCCTGTATGTTACCTACGGTCGTCACGAAGGTGTCCAGCTCTTCCTTGGATATCTCGGATACTATGTCCTCTATGGGCGCGATAAGCTCGTTGGTCCGGTTGACCGGGGTCCCTATGGGCGCTTCAGCGCGTATAAAGAAGAAATTTATGCCCGCGCTCGGGAAAAGGACGAATTTAAGCACGTTCGTCGCAAGGAACACACTTACCAGGAATACCATGCACATACCACCGAAGACCATATACTTCCTTTTTATAGCCCCCTTTACCACCTTGGTGTACCCATTTATAAGGGCCTTGAACCATGGCATATCCTTGGAAAGATGCATTGGTTTGCCATCTTTGTCATATTTGATCTTGACGAAATCCGCAAGATGACATGGCAGGATTATAAGCGCCTCCCCCAGCGAAGCCAGGAGCGCTATTATAAGTACCGTGGGTATATTTCGTATGAACTTCCCTATTATGCCTGTCATGAAAAGAAGCGGCGCGAACGAGGCTATTGTCGTGAAAACAGCCGCGCACACGGCCCCCTGCACCTCTTCGGCACCCTTTACGGCGGCCTGACGCGACGGCACTCCGTCTTCCATATACCGGTAAACGTTCTCCGCTACGATAATACCGTCATCCACCAGCATACCAAGGACTATTATGAGACCGAACATACTTATAAGGTTTATGGTTATCCCCATCATCCCCATTACCATGAAAGTCGCGAAAAAGGCTATAGGTATACCCAGGACCGCCATGATCGCCACTCTTTTCTCAAGAAAAAGCATCATTATACCGATAACGATGATAAGCGATCCCCATCCGTTGTTCTTAAGGACGTTAAGCCGCCTCCGGGCGTAAAAAGAGTAATCGTTGACATACGATATCTGCAGGCTGCCGGTATCGGACGCTGCCGCCATTTTAAGGAACTTATCACATTGCTTTTTTACCTCATCCACCACCTTTATGGCGTCCCCCGACTCTTTCTTCATCACCACAAGGTTTATGGAACGTGTGCCCAGGGTCTTATTTATGACGTCCTCTTTCTTGAAGCTGTCTTCCACCCTGGCCACATCCCGTATCTTCAGCCAGTTGCCGGAGTCATTAGCCCTTATCACCACATCTTCCACTTCCCCGGCGGTATTGAATTCGCCGGTAGTCCTGACGCTGTATTCGATGGTCCGGGTATCTATCTCCCCGGCGGGTATACTTATGTTCCTGTCGGCAAGGGCTTTCTCGATCTCGTCAAGGGACACATAATATTCCCTGAGCTTATCAGGATATACCAGCACTCTCATTTCCCTGTCCCGGTACCCGGCCTTGTCGACCTTAGCCACACCCTTTATGTCCTCAAGGATATCCTCAAGGGCGTCGGCATACTTCCTTAGTTTGTGTTCGTCCATCTTGCCGGAAAGGGAGACCTCGATAACGGCATATTGTTTGGTGCTTATTTCCGTGACCACGGGATTCTCCGTAATGTCCCGGGGCAGGTCTTTAGCCCTGTCCACCGCGTTCCGTATGTCCTGGACCACCTTGTCCTTGTCATCCTCATCAGGTTCTATTTTTATCTGGATAAGGGATATCCCCGCGGCCGAAGAGGAATTCATTTCCTTTATACCATCCACTTCTCTCAGCTCTTTTTCTATCGGGACCGTAACAAGCTTCTCCATGTCCAGGGGGGTCGCACCCGGATAATATGTGACCACGGAGACCATATCAAAATTAACATTAGGGAATACTTCTTTATTCATGCCCAGAAGCACGATAAGGCCCATTATTATTATGATCACGGACACCAGATTTACGAACAGGGATTGGTTCACGCTGAACCTGGGAAGACTCATATTAACTCCTTGTATTTATCCAGGATAACGTTCATGGACCTTTCCAGCTCTATTTCCGCCAGGCGTTCACGATAGATCGAATCCGCGGCCCTGAGTTCGGCCCCTAAAAGGTCCTGCTGATAATCTATCATCTTCTTCGTGTCGGAACGACCGGACCTGAACCGTTTTTCCTCCTCCATAAGCTTGTCCGCCTGCAACACCACGGCCCTGGTCAGGAAATCCGTGCCCTCCCGGAACGTTATCATGGTATTAAAAGCGTTAACAACTTCGGTGATTATACTTCTCTCCTTGAACTTGAGATCGGTTATCGCCTTCATCTTTTCCTGTTTCGCCTTTTCCGTAAGACTACGTGCCTGGCTGTTCTCCAAAGGCACCCTGAATTCGACTCCGGCGACATAATATGTGTTATCAATGACAACTGTCTTACCAAAAGCCTTCTTGAACTTATCACTAACACCGTTCATGGCGAAGCTCATGCTCAGATCTATCTCCGGCCACGCCCGGTTCCTCTCAATAGCGAGTTCTATGCCTTTCGCGTCCACGTCTTTTCTTTTTTCCTCGTAATCCCGTCTCTTCTCGAAAGCGGTCTTAAGGCACTCTTCCAATGTCATGCCCATAACACTTTCCCTGAGCTCATCCGAGGGGACTATCCTGGCGTCATCAGCGAAGTTCATCTTGAGCTTCAACCTCTCCTCGGCGTTCTTATAGCTATTTTCAGCGACCAGCACATCGGCCTGGAAAGCCGTAAGGTTGGCTTCAGAGGCAAGAAGATCGACCTTTTCCTTAAGCCCTATCTCATGGTTCTTCTTGTCCGACTCGTATAACTGCCTGGCCTTGGCGAGCATGCCGTAATATATGTCCAGAGAACGCTTGGCGAAGACAAGTTCAAGATAAGCGTCCTTTATATCCGCTATCGCGGCTTCTACACGGTCCTGCTCCTCCAGAGCGGCCATATCCACGGCTATCCTGGCAAGCGTTATGTTGTTCCTGTCTATCATGCCGAACATATTCCTTCCGACAGGCTGCCTGATATCCACTTCCAGCTGGGAGGAATGCGATGGGTTCACATCAACAAAGGCCGTATTGTTCCACAGCCTGTCGTCCCCAAGCTCTATGCTCACATCCGTACCGGTAGGAAGTCTTTTTCCAAGTCCCAGGTTGTAGGAGTTCCCCTGGGTGTTATCCGAGGCGAACACCGACAGTTGCTGGCGTTTGTCCTCGGAATATGCCGCGCCTCCATAGAGGAACGTATCAAAGACAGCTTCCGAGTACATAACGCCGGTCTCGGCGATATAAAGGTCCAGCTTAGCCATACGTATCTCGAAACTGTTCCTTATACCGGACAGGACACAATCTTCCATGGAAAGCGTGACCACTTCCCTGTCCCCAGCGGGTGAGAACTCTTCCGCAGATACGCGAACAGGTACAAACGCTAGCGCTAGCGCCGTGACAACCATTCTTCCGATGCTGATCCTATAACTCATTCTTTATCCTGATCCCTTCATATATCTTCTTTAATATCCTCAGGTACTCTTTTTTTTCGGCGTTGTCCAATATCTCGAACATGCCGGATACGGCGTTCACACGCGTATTTCCGATAACATCAAGCGCTTTCCTCCCCTTTTCAAGACAGACCACATGCACTATCCTTCTGTCCTCGACGGAACGTTCCCGCTTGACGAACCCTTGTTCTATCATCTTATCCACTATGCCGGTCACCGATCCCATGCTCAATTCGAGCACAGTGGCAAGCTCTCCCATATTACACGAGCCTTTTTCCGCGATCGCCTCAAGTATTATCACCTGGGGGAGCGTGATATTAAGCTTGGAAAGCGCGTGTATCTGGGTCTTAAAAGCCCTCCTTAATATCAAAGGCATAAGCGTAGTGACCTCTTTAGCGAAACTCAAAGAACCTTCGCTATTCATGCCGCCTCCTTAAAAACACATCGCCCATTGCTTTAGTATCTAAACATTTTACTTATTAAAATGTTTAGATACTAAAGCATACTCCACGAGCTCGTTCATGTCAACGGGTTTTTCTATCAGAATTCCAATGAAACGCCGAATTCGAAATTACTTTCGGGAGCCGGATATACCGCGATACTGCCAAGTAAGCCCTTGGTCCCGCTGGAATTATATCTTTCGTTCAGGATGTTCTTCGCGGAGAAGAATATCCTGATGGCTTTCCATTCATACGAAACGTTCGCGTCAAGCGTTAGATACTGTTTAAGCTCAGGAGCGCTATTACTCTGATCGTTAGCGGCATACCTGGCCCCGACAAAATTCATAATAAGATCGGCCGCCAGACCTTTCCAGCGTTTTAGCCCTATCCTGGCGCTCAGCTTATTCTCCGGGACAAGCGGTATGTTCTTATTGTCGAACTTACCTCCGTCAAAATACGACCTTTGCAGGGTATACCCCAAGCCTATCTCCACCCTGTCACTGATAACGGTCCCGGCCGAAAGTTCCAGCCCATGGTGAACGGTGTGGTGATAATTCCGGTTCAAATAATCATCCGGGTCATAATAGATCTCATTCTTATTATCTATGATGTAGTAATCGGCGCTCAACTCGAACGGTTCGAACGTCCTGTCGGAAATACCGATCTCGTAATTGTTGCCCACCTGCTGTTTTAGGCTGGTGTTCAATGAGGCGGGGACCTTGACGGCATCGAACTCATATGCGGACTGGAAGAACTCGTCCGTGGCCGGGTTCCTGTATGACCTCGCGTAATTGAAATACACACGGGAAGAGTCATTGTACTTATACCCCAGTCCACCGTCAAAAGCCAGGCCGATAGGGCTTTTCATGTCCTTGGAAGGAACGGGCTGGCCCTGGTCGAATATGTATTTTGTCCATTCGGTCCTTACTCCCCCACTTACTATGAAACGCTCCTCCAGTATCAGGTTATCCGACAGGTACACACCGAACATATCCTTGGTAATATCCGCCTTGGACTCCGTGAGGGTCACGTCCCCGCTGCCAAAACTGTCCAACGCATGGAAATAATCCACGCCTACGATCAACTTGTTCTTCCCCAGCCCCCCCATGAGGATCGTCTCCCACTCGACCTTCGGGGACCAGTCAAAAGAATCTATAAAGTGCCTGTTGGTACTCACGCTTCTTGAACGCGCTTTTCGCGACCTATAGGTCAGCGGGCTCGATATGGACACCTCCCCCCCATCGATCTCATAACGTTTACGAGGATCGAACGTGATAAAATAATCTTCCGTGTCAGCCTTACTATCCGGAAAGTGCGATATCCTCCGGCCATTATTCTCGATATTCGTGTTATAGAGCGCGCCGGGCTGGCCATACCAGTCACGGTGGTAACTGAACGCGAAATAGGCCTCAATGTCATCGCCAGGGGTAAAGGTAAAATTTCCCATAGCGTCGTCAGCCTCGTATCGGTTATTGCTCCTGTACCCTTCCGTGAAGTCGTCCGAGTAACTGACAAAATAGTCCAGTATATCTTCCCCTCCATAAGCGGAAACATATTCTTTCCTGGCCTGGTAGCTTCCTATTTGCTGGGAAAACGACACGTGATGCCCCTTTCCGCCCTTTTTTGTGATAATGTTAATAACGCCCCCCGTGGCGTTGTCGCCATAGAGCACATTCCTGGCTCCCCTTACGATCTCGATCCTATCGATGGAATTCACGTCTATCTGGGACATATCCGCCCCCGACAGGTCTATCTGGTTTATCCTGCGTCCGTCTATCAGCACAAGATAGTTCACCATGCCGGAATCCCCATATCCACGTATATCTATGGCGCTATTCTTGGGGTTATCCGCGAACCCTCCTATTATTATGCCCGGCTCACACTTGATGGCCTCCTGAACACTTCTCGCGCCCGAATCCTCTATCTCTTGCGCGGTTATCACGCTTACGTTACTGTTCAGGTTGTACGGATATTCCGCGTACCTGGCCGGGGTCACAACAATGGCATCCAGCTCCATTACCTCGCTATCTTGTCCCCCAGAGCCCTCGGCACTAACTGAGGCGCAAAAAGCCCCAAAAAAAACAACGACCAGCAGCGCTACCACATGGACATTCCATTCCTTCATTCTCTTTCCTTTCTGTGCAAAAAAAAACCTCTTCTTCCGCATAGATAGGAAGAAGAGGTCAACCGTTTTTACCTCATATGTATATGTTCTCTCAAGGCCTGATCCGGACCCGGACAACTTTAACATACAGGCAGGTCTTCTGGCTTCCGGATCATCCTTCCTGCCCCGCCTTCCCGCTTATGATAAGCAGTGGCTTTCAGTGGGCTGAAGTCCCCGGTCACAGCGGCGGCACCGCGCCCGATCTTCACGGGCTTCCCTTTCAAGTCGCGATATCACCTGTATGGAATATATGTCGATCAATACTTCGTGGATAAAAGTATATCTTTAAACCTCGTCTTTACGGCAACCCTCGCCGCCAGCTCATAGGCGCCGAACAGGGCCATAGTATAGGCGAGGCCCGAAACGACCGTATTACGTAAAAATGGGACGGCTTTCAGATAACAATCCGCCAACCCCTGAACGGTATGGGGATACCACGCTACCCATACCCCGAAATTGGTCACGATGAAAAAGAAAAGGGACGCGGCCAGCGAGACCCCCGTTACGGACCATATGTTCTTCCTGCCCTTGAGCCACATACCCATGTACCCCGTTATCGCGAAAGCGCCCCATGTATAGAGAAAAACATCGTGTAACCCCAGGACAAGATCGCTAAGTATCATTATGGCAAGGGGCACCCAGGGAACATATTTCTTACTCAGATATGCGCCGGAAAAAATAGCTATGGCCGCGACCGGTGAAAAATTAGCCGCGTGCGGCAACAGTCTGAAAAGGAACCCCGCCAATATCAGTAAATACGCTATCATATGTTATTCCTTTCTTGCCGTCGTGAATACCGGTCCGATCACACCCTGACCCTTGAGAGCATGTACGAAAAAAAACCTCCCGCCATCGCGGTCAGGAGATATTTTATATTAACGGCCATCTGACTGTCAAGCCCCGGATATATCTTATATATCGATGCCGCGATAAGCCCCAGAATGAAATAATATGTACCCGCGGGTATTTTTTTTATGCATATATCCATTATCTTGGAGAAGACCAGGATCCCTACCGCCGCGCCCATGCCTACGAAAAACAGTATCCCCACGGCCATTTCCCTTACAGCGTTGAGAACCGCGGAATATTGTCCCATAAGCACTAGCATGAAAGATCCGCTTATCCCGGGGACGATCATCGCGCCCCCGGCAAAAAATCCGGATATGACCAGCATAGACCTGTAAATAAGGCCCGATCCGGCCTCCACGCTACCAGAAACGTTCCCTTCCATACGCACCATAGCCAGGCCTATCATAAGTATCATCCCCATAACAAAGGCCAGTATCCTGGTCGTACTCACGCCCATATCATCATGTGCCCGGAACATCGCGGGAACACCACCGGCTATCAGCCCCACAAAAAGGAACATCGTTATCCTGTAATGTTCACTGAGCAGGTATTGCATCACACCGGCAAACGCGCCTATAGCCACCACAGCCCCCGACCCCAGTATCCCCAGAAAAAGTATATATGTCCCTTTTTTGGCTTTCGGGCTGAAAAAACAGGATATTGCCTCTATCAGCCTGGCATACACCCCAAGTACTACCGCTATGGTCCCACCGGAAACACCGGGGATGATGTTAGCTACACCTATTACCATACCCTTGACGAAAAGAGAGACCGCGCCGGTAAGTGATGTGATCGGGACCATATCGTAGTCCCTTTTTGGGGTGTTGGCGGGGCATCTCCCTCCGGATGACAACATATACCTGGAAATAAGCCTGAAGAACCTCAAGGTGTCCACAATAGGGTTTATCTGTGATTTTTCCTCTCCATATATCGTCCTTATGGGCACGGACTTTATCCTGGCACCGCGACGGGCGGCAATTATGAGCATTTCTGTCTCAATGTCGAAATTCTTTGAACATAGCCGGGTATCCCTGAAACATGCCGCCCGGAGCAGCCTGTATCCGCACTGCGTGTCGGATATCTTCTGTCCACACATATTAGATATGAACCACGACATAAAACGATTGGTCCAATACCTTACGGCTGGCATATCTCGCGTATCAGCCATCCTATCCCCAGAAACTATGTCCGCGTCGACGGCGGCAGCCATCATCGCGCCGATATTGGCCGTGTCATGCTGCCCATCCCCATCCATGAGCAATATCCACTCGAACCTTGTTTTGTTGATCACATGTTCAAGGCCTTCCCTCACGGAAAACCCCTTACCCTTGTTCTTTTTGTGCTGGATGATCTCCGCGCCGGCTTCGACCGCTATTCGCGCGGTATCATCGGTCGAGCCGTCATCAATAACCAGGACCTTCAACCCTTTGCCCGCTATTTCACGAACGATACGGTCTATGGTCCTCGCCTCGTTAAAGGAAGGTATTACGACTATCGTGTTTTCTTTTACACATCCCATATTTTCCTAAAAACATACCATTGGTCAGGATAGCTTCTTATGTAAGATTCGAACTTGCTTATATATCTGGTCATCAGGGCCTTTACATCATCTTCATCCCGGCCCGTACTTTCCGGATAGATCGGTTCTTCAAAGAACATGCAGAACTTGTCTCCTTCCATGCGCGTAACCACCGTGAAAACTATGGGCGCGCCCGTTCTCAGCGCGAAGGCCGCCGCGCCTTTTGGCATTATCGCCTTACGGCCGAAGAACTCCACGGGTATCCCGGTATTCGTGTAATCCTTGTCCCCCACGATCGCCAGTATTTCATTCCTCTTCAGGACTTTGTAACATTCCTTTATGGATATTCCAAGAGGTATGGACCTTAGCCCGTTTATAGCGCGTTGCTTAACGAAAAAGTCATTCACTTTTCTATCCGGCTGCTCGAGTATTATAGCGCTTATGGGATAATTCAGCCCTCCGATTATAGCGCCCCCAAGTTCCCAGTTCCCTAAATGCAGCGATAAAAGTATCAGCCCCTTCCCGCTTTCCAAGGCTTTATCCAGGTTCTCCCTGCCGCGCAACGTTATGTGGCGTGCTATATGATCCTCGGTAAACCTTGTGAACCTGAAAAAATCGACCAGATATCTGGCGAAGTTCCTGAAAACGGCATGCACATGCCTGTCAAGGACCTTATCGTCCACATCATCGCCTAATACCACTCTCAGGTTAGACCTTAACGCGGCTTTATCTTCCCGGCCGAACGCACAAAAAAGCCGGGCCACCCTATCCGCGATAAAATAAGACACTTTTATCGGTATGGCGTTAGCGAGAAAATAACCCGTCCTGTAAAGTAAATACAACATACTATAAGATATCTTTGACCAGTTTCGCTATGTTCAACGCGCTGTCGGGCCTGGCTATTTTACCCGCCGCGATCTTCATCCCGTCAATAACACCTTTAGCATCAAAAAGTTCGTTCATGCTCTGATGTATCGCGTCTATGTTCTTGATCTCTACCGCTACACCCTTCCTGACAAGATAATCCGTATTCAGTCTCTCATGTCCAGGTATAGGATCGACTATTATGAGCGGCAGGCGCTTGACCATCGATTCGGCTATGGTCATTCCTCCTGGTTTAGATATTATAACATCAGAGACCTCCATAAGCTCCTCTATGTTCTTGACATATGTCATGGTCATGAGCCTGCCGCCGGTCTTTTTCTTTTCAAGCTTTTTCAGCTTCGAGTACAACTTCTTGTTCGTACCGGTGACCACTACCAGGCGGTAATTATGTTCTTCGTCCGAGAGAAGCGAACGTACTACGACCTCCATCGCGCCTATCCCCTGGCTTCCTCCCATTATAAGGATCACGGGCGCGTCGCCCTCAAGCTTTAACCTCTCTTTTACATCTTCCCGGTCCAATCCCACGCTGAACTTCGGGTCGACCGGTATCCCGTAAGCTTTCACTTTCTTGCTGGGGACCCCTTTCTTTATGAGCGTTTCCCCGGTCTCCTCGGATGGAACTATGTAATAATCCACTTCATCATAAAGCCAGTAAGAATGTGGAGCGTGATCCGTAAGTACACCTATAAGCGGGGTATCCTTACCTATGGACCTCTTATAATCGGCCACCATGCCACAGGGAAAAGCCTGAGTACATAACACCACGTCGGGATCATGGGCGTCTATAAGCTTCCTGACCTTGGACATGTTGAACTTGTGGATCGCCTCCCTGGCCTTGCTGGTCTTTTTCATGAATTCCGGGTTGTCGTATATGTTGCCCCATATTTCCGGTCTTTTCTTTATGACCTGCATATACGCCTTATTTATCACCTTTTCCAGGATCGGATTGGTATAGCTAAAGGCATTGATCTTGTCGACCTCTATATTACCCAGGACAGAGACCAGCCCCTGCTCTATGGCGCTAGCGGCGTGGAAATGCCCTGAATGCCTTGATATGTAGAAAATAAGCGCTTTTTTCATGATCTTATCCGCGCAGGATATCGTTCCCGCCGGCACCGTCCTCTCTCTCCATAAGCGCTATAATATCGCCCGGGACCGCTTCCGCTCCCACTTCCTTCATTTTTTTTATCAAAACTCCTCCGAAGGGTGCCGGCACATCAAAGGTCGCCTTATCCGTGGATATTTCCAGAAGGTCCTGTCCTTCCACCACTTTTTCGTTCTCCTGCACATGCCATGACACTATAACGGAGATCTCTTCCTGTTCCGCCACATCCGGAAGCTTTAACTCCAAGATCATTTTATCCGCCTTTCTTGCGTGTTCCTATTCGTTCGAAAAAACGTGAGCGAACTCCCGGGTGAATATCTCCTTTGCGCGGGACATATCGCATTTCCCGCCAAGCGCCTCTTTCGCGGAGACCACTCTTATCCGCTCCTCACCGCACGGGTTCATGTGGGAGAACGGCTCCACATCATTGTTCAGGTTTATCGAGACACCGTGATAAGTCACCCATCTCCGCACGGCCACTCCTATAAAAGCTATCTTCCTGTCCGCCACCCATACCCCACGTTCCCCGGAACGTCTTTCAGCCGCAACACCCATAACGTTCAATCCACGCGTTACGGCCTTTTCTATGTTATCGATATAAGTGGAGACCTTCCACCCTTTAAGCTTAAGATCTATGACCGGATATATCAGAAGCTGTCCCGGCCCGTGATATGTGACCTTGCCGCCCCTTGCGGTACTGATCACCGGTATCCCGTTCTTCTCGAAATACCGGAGGTCCAGACCGCTTTCGGACCCGGACGTCCTCCCCAAGGTGACCACATCAAAGTGTTCCAGGACAAGAAGTGTATCGGCTATCGACCGCTCGCATCTTTTGGCCACATATTCCCTTTGAAGCTCAAGGGCTTCTAAATACTCCATCATCCCGAGATCAATGACCTCCGGGACCATCGAGTGAAAGATACCGCTTTTATGCAAGACGGTCGAATCCGCCATTTGACCTGAAATATTCAATGACCCCGCCGTTCTTAAGGAAACCCCTCATTATAGCAGGCAAGGGCTTGAAATCTATTCTCAGCCCTTTCGTTATATTCTGGATGACATTACCGTCAAGGTCCAGCACCAGTTCGTCCATGTCATCAATGAACTTCGTATCGCTCTCAATAAGACAAAGACCTACATTGAACGCGTTGCGATAAAATATCCTGGCGAAACTCTTGGCGATGACAGCCTGGATACCACTGGCCTTTATCGCGGCAGGCGCCTGTTCCCGGGATGACCCGCATCCGAAATTATTTCCGGCCACCAGAAGATCCCCCGTGTTGACCTTTTTTATGAAATTCTCTTCAAGGTCCTCAAAAATATGCTGGGCGAGCTCTTTATCGTCCTGTATCTTGAACTTGTATCTACCGGATATTATATAATCCGTATTTACATCATCCTGTATCTTAAGCCTGTGCGCGATATTAGCCACTTCTTCTCCTTTTCAGGTTGATCGTCCAGACGATAAGGTTCACAACCGCCTTTTATGCTCCCTGGGATCGGCAATACTGCCCTCCAGTGCCGTCGCCGCGGCCGCGGCCGGACTTCCCAGATAGATCTTTGAATTCGGATTCCCCATGCGTCCCTTGAAATTCCTGTTGGCGGTAGAAAAAGCGTTTTCTCCATCCGCCAATACTCCCTGGTGCGTACCAACACACGGACCACATCCGGGATTGTTCACCGCGGCACCGGCCTCGACAAAAATATCTATATATCCGCGTTTGATACATTCCAGGAATATTTTCTTAGACGCCGGAGTGATAACAAGTTTCATCCCCGGAGCTATTTGCCTCCCCTTCAATATGCTGGCGACCACCTCCAGGTCCTCTATCCTGCCGTTGGTGCAAGTCCCTATGACGACCTGGTCTATCGGCGTTCCCAGCACCTCATCTATATCACACACGTTGTCCACACTGTGTGGCATAGCGACCTGCGGGGTAAGCTCCGAAAGATCATATTCCCTTATTTCGGCATATCTGGCATCCTCGTCTGCCTCAACCGGCCTGGCTTCTTTGACAGAATGTTTTTTCACCCAATCCAGGGTCTTCCGGTCGGCTTTCATGAGGCCACATTTCGCGCCGATCTCCACGGCCATGTTCGCCACTGTGAACCGGCCTTCCACGCTCATTCCGTTTATCACGTCACCGTAGAACTCTACCGACTTGTAAGTCGCCCCATCAGCGCCAAAGTCCTTTATCACCTTGAGTATGGCATCTTTCGGGTATACCCCCTTCGGGAGCTCCCCGTTCATCACTACCTTTATGGTCTCCGGGACCTTGAACCAGCTCTTACCGCTGGAAAGGGCGATCGCGAGATCGCTCGACCCGACCCCTGTGGACAACACATTGATAGCGCCATAAGTACATGTGTGCGAATCCGCGCCTATCACCAGGTCCCCACAAGTTATATACCCGGCTTCCGGTATGATCTGGTGACTGATACCACACCCTATGTCCACCAGATGAACGCCATGTTCCGCGGCGAACCTTCTCATTTTCGAATGAACAGTGGACACCCCGATGTTCGGGCTGGGAGAAGAATGGTCTATCACCATCAGGAATTTATCTTTATCAAAAACATGTTCCGCCCCTATTTTCGAGAAGCTATCCATGATAATAGAGCTTGTGCCATCCTGGCCGAAACAGAGATCTATGTTCGCGATCACTATATCCCCCGCTTTAGCCCTTTTCCCCGAATGTTCCGACAATATCTTCTCAGCTATCGTCTGCCTCATCTCTTCCTCTTTCTTTTTAGGCTCTATGGGTCTTTAAAAGACACCGTTAAAAAGACCTGATAAAATCGATCACGCGTTCCGCGCCCCTACATATCGTTGCCTCGTCCGTAGCAAAACTTATACGTATGCTCTTATCGTCCCCGAACGGTCCTCCGGGTATCACGGCAACCTTTCTGTCCTCGAGAACCTTCTCCGCGAACACCATAGAGTCAAGCCCTGTACCCGAAATATCGCAGAACATATAAAAAGCCCCCAACGGCACGATCGGTCTTATCCGCGGTTCAGCATTTAGGAACCCCAGAAGTATATCCCTTCTTTTCTGGAACATCCTGCTATTATCCTTTATTGTCTGTCCCAGATCACTTTTCAACGCGAATTCCGCCGCTACCTGGCTTATTGAACAAGGATTCGATGTCGAATGGTCCTGCAATATGCCCACACGTTTCACGATATCCTCGTCGGCAGCGATATACCCGATCCGCCATCCTGTCATTGAATAGCTCTTCGACATGCCGTTCACAACCACCGTGGCCCTTTTCATGTCCTCAGACACCTGGGCTATTGAGAAATGTTCCCTGCCATCGAATATTATCTTTTCGTATATCTCATCGCTTACAACGGTTAACCCGGCCTCAAGACACACCCCGGCTATAGCCCTGATCTCATTTTCTTCATACACGACACCTGCCGGATTTGACGGGCTGTTGAGGATTATCACTTTCGTCCTCGGCCCGACAGATCTCCTTATGTCTTCAGGGGACACCTTGAACGTTGTTTTATCTTCAGGGGATATTATTTTTGGAACGGCACCCGCAAGCACTACCATCTCCGGATAACTTAGCCAATACGGAGAGATTATCAGCACTTCATCTCCTGGGTTGCATATCACCTGCAGAACGTTATATATCGAGTGTTTGGCTCCGCAGGATACCACTATGTTCTTGGCCGCATACTCTAAACTATTATCTTTCTTTAACTTGTGCGCTATGGCTTCTTTGAGCGTATTCGTCCCGCTGGAAGGAGTATATTTCGTAAATCCATCATTTATCGCTTTTATCGCGGCTTCTTTTATAACATTCGGCGTATCGAAATCCGGTTCCCCGGCGGCAAGAATAACAACATCTTCCCCCTTAGCCTTCATCGCTTTTGCTTTTGACGTAATACCCAATGTAGCCGAAGGTTTTACCCGGGATATTTTCTCAGAAAAAAGCATGATCTCTCTCCTTAACGTGAATTTTTGTCAGATGACATAAAATATCATATTAAACATAATATTACAAGAGGGAAAAATTTGTGGAATAATCAAAATACATTTAAGAGCAACAATGGCATGACGTTGTATGTAAAATGTTATAAACCATAAGCTTATGTCGCAGTTCATCTCTTATCTGGTATGGATGGTAGAGTACCATTCCGGGGATACCTTTTTCTTCAGTCACCTTCCCGGTTACGCATATTTTTTTACCGAGATACTCGCTCAAACGGCCTTTTTTCTCTGCTTCAAAAAAGCGTAAATTACCCTTGAATATAGTAACGTTGAACACATCAACACCGTTACCTTTTATCTCCATTACGACCTCACTCCGGGTCTCCTTGATACCTTTGACCTCGCCGGTCACCGAACACACTTCTCCTACATGACCATGCGCCTCGCGAACATCTATATTCGCGCATACGCCCCATATGCCCCGTCTTTCCTCGCGAGCTACTTCCTGAGCCCGGAGCAACACATCCAGATACTCGATATTGGGTGGAAAAACCGTTACCCTGGCAAGACCCCTAAGTACGATCTCTTCGTTCACGAAAACGTCACCAACAAAAACATACAAAAGAACCCGACCATATTTATCCGTTACCTTCTCATCGGGAACAACGAATACCGTCTTCCCCCCGACAAGCTCCTCGTTGAGTTCCGTAGCCGCTTCGGCAAAAGGTTCCGGGGCATATTCCCAGCCATTGCGTCCTTTTCTCCGGACTTCCGGCGTGTCTATACCAAGATATCTAGCGGTACGACCGTCGGACAATCGCGCGGTGTCCCCATCTATCACATGGTCTATCTGTAACTCGAAGCCTTTATCCTTCAGGTCTTCGGCCGGAAGCGGTACCCGGGAATCCACTACAAGGATCACCAGAAAAGATACTGTGAAGCGGAAAATCGCGTTCTTTATAAAGGTGATGTGTCCCATCATCATTAGAACTTGCCGGCTGAAGGGCATAACCCGGCGACAGGACATCCTGGACAATCGGGTTTACGAGCCTTGCATGTCCTTCTCCCGTGCTGTATCAATATATTCGAAAGATATCCCCATTTATCCCGGTCAAAAAGCTCCATGAGGTCCCGTTCTATCCGGACAGGATCCCCATATTTGGTAAGTCCCAGTCTTCCGCTTACGCGTTTTACATGCGTATCCACGGCTATGCCTTCGTTCTTGTCGAAAATATTGTAAAGTATGATATTTGCGGTCTTTCTTGCCACCCCGGGTAACGTGACAAGCTGTTCCATGTTCCCAGGCACTTTTCCCCCAAAACTTTCGAGGATCATTTTCGCGGAAGATATTATGTTCTTCGCCTTATTGCGGTAGAATCCCGTGGACCTGATCTCGGGCTCCAACTCCCGGGCCTTAAGTCCCGCGAAATCCTTCACTGTACCGTATTTCCTGAAAAGTGTCGCGGTTACCTTGTTCACTCTTTCATCGGTGCATTGGGCCGACAATATCGTGGCGGCCAAAAGCTGGAAAGCGTTCCCATACTCAAGCGATGTGACCGCGCCTTTGTACCTTTTCTCAAGTACGCGGAACATTTTTATGGCCATTTTTCTGTCCATGGTCATCATTTCCTGTGGAACATCTTTTCCATATCCGGGACCTTCAACTCTATCATGGTCGGCCGGCCATGCGGGCACGTAAATGGCAGCGAGCACTTTCCAAGCTGGGCAAGCAAAGACCTCATCTCCTCCATCGTAAGCTCATCCCCGGATTTTATCGCGGCCCTGCATGATGCTATTTTGATCACGTTCTCCGTAGCGTCGTTCGACGTTTCCTTACCATCCGCCATATCATGCAACATATCGTTAACAAGCCTTTTTATATCTCCGTCCCTTACTACGGAAGGGACAGAATGTACTATAAAGGAATTCCCGCCGAAATGCTCGATCAAAAAACCTATACGCTTGAACCCCTCTATCACCTTTGATAGGATAACAGCCTCATCCGAGGAAAGCTCCATATGTACGGGAAACAGCAGTTTCTGGGACTCAGCCAGTGAACTTTCGGCAGCCCGGGCAAAGAACTCGTACAATATACGCTCATGCGCCGCGTGCTGGTCCACTATATCTATCTTGTCCTCCTTTATCCCGACAATATAACACTTTCCTACCTGAAAGAACTCCTGCCCACCCACTTCTATTGTTCCAGCCGCAGTCCTTTCACCGGATTGAAAAAGGTTTTTTTTGCCCATGGCCCTGTCGGCTACCGGACCGGCCGATACCTCATAAGGGAACTCGTTCTGAAGTTCCTCCTCTTTTCTCACAACGACACGCGCGCTTTCCGTCGATGGCACCTCAAGACTTTCATGGCATTCACCCGGAACGGTCTCTTGCCGGGATCTCCTGATACTAAGGAATTCCTCAGCGATACTCGCCGTGACGAGGTCCCTTATCCCCTTATCATACCGGAACTTAACCTCCATTTTTGACGGATGCACGTTCACATCTATCTCTTCCGGCGTTATATCAAGAAAAAGTATCGACGCGGGGAACCGGCCCCGTTCAAGCAGGCTCCTGTAAGCCCCGAACACCGAGTCCGAGAGAAGTTTGCTTCTAACAGATCTCCCGTTAACAAAGAAAAGCTGGGCTTTCCTATCCTTACGCGAATATGCCGGACGGCTTACAAAACCCTTAATTTCGCAAACTTCACTACGTCCTGATATCGGCACTATATGATCCGACACATCCGCGCCCAGTACCGTTCTTATCCGGTCCTCACGGGAAGCCTTTGCGGGTACATGCAGGATGGTCCGGCCGCCGTGTATCAACTTGAATTCCACATCCATATGTGCGAGGCCGAGCCTGCCCACTATCTCGATCACTTCGGATAGTTCCGTGGCTTCTTTCTTGAGGAATTTTTTGCGCGCGGGAACATTGAAGAACAGGTTCCGGACCTCTATAGTAGTCCCCCTGGCCCTTCCAGCAGGCCTGTTCTTCAGTATCTCTCCGCTTTCGATGTAAAGATAGATACCCGTATCCTCTTCCTGGGAACGCGTGGTAATATCCATCTGGGAGACCGCGGCGATACTGGCAAGCGCTTCTCCCCGGAACCCCAGAGTGTTTATCTTCTCGAGATCATCGGCTGTCCGTATCTTGCTGGTGGCGTGTCTTTTGGCCGCGATCACGGCGTCTTCCGCGGTCATACCGTACCCGTCATCCGAAACACGGATAAGGGAACTACCTCCGGCCTCGATCTCAACAACCACGCTACCGGCGCCCGCGTCCAACGAATTTTCCACGAGTTCCTTGACCACTGAAGCCGGTCTTTCGACCACTTCTCCCGCGGCGATCTTACATATGACGTCCTCTTCAAGTATGTTTATCTTCTTTCCCGTCATCGCCCCTCCGCCTTGTTCTTGAGTTCGGATAATTTGGATAACGCGTCGATAGGCGTCATTCTGTCAAGGTCTAGCCCTTTGATCTCATCCAGTAGCGGGAATTTCCCGGCGTTATAGGTGAAAAAATCCAGCTGTTTTTCCTGTTCTGCCGTTTTCCCCGCGAACTTGGATCTTATGCTCCCCAAAAGAGAATCCTTCTGCAGGTTCGCCAGTATCGACCTTGCCCTCGCGACCACTTCCTGAGGCATCCCAGCCAGCCTGGCCACGTGTATACCAAAACTCTCGTCACAAACACCTTCGGCTACCTTATAAAGAAAAACAATGTCCTCTCCCCACTCCTGGACCTCCAGATGGTAATTCTTAACACCTTCCATGATACCCGCCAGTTCCGTCAATTCATGGTAATGTGTAGCGAACATGGCCTTAGCGCCCATCAAATAATGATGTATGAACTCTACCACGGACCACGCTATTGATACACCGTCGAACGTGCTTGTGCCGCGCCCTATCTCATCCAGGATTATCAGACTCATCGCGGTGGCGTTGTTCAATATGTTGGCCGTCTCGATCATCTCGACCATAAAAGTGCTCATCCCATGATACAGCCTGTCCGAAGCGCCTACACGCGTAAAGACCCTGTCAACCAAGCCTATACGCGCCTCATCTGCCGGAACAAAACTCCCCATCTGGGCCATTATGGTTATAAGCGCGACCTGCCGTATAAAAGTGGATTTGCCGGCCATATTAGAACCGGTTATTATGAATATCCTGTTATCGTCGTCCATGCGAACGTCGTTCGGGACGAACTCCTTGTCCTTGAGTATCTTCTCAAGCACAGGATGGCGCCCCTGGCGTATCTCCAGCCCTGACGAGGGGCTTACAACAGGACGATTATATCCGTTCACGACCGCAACTTCCGCGAGGTCCGATATCACGTCTATTCCGGCCACGATCTCGGAAAGTTCTTTCAACTTATCTATTTTCCTGCCTATCTCGTCCCTGATCCCGCAGAATATGGAATACTCCATGTTCTTGCTCCTATCCGCGGCGCCTACTATCCTGCTTTCATGCTCCTTCAGTTCTTCGGTAATGAACCTTTCGGCGTTCACAAGTGTCTGCTTACGCATATAATCGTCGGGCACGTCCTTCAGGTTAGCCTTGGTGACCTCTATATAATAGCCGAACACCCTGTTATATCCCACTTTAAGCGAGCTTATCCCGGTCCTTTCTATCTCCTTTTTCTGAAGCCCTGTTATCCAGTCTTTCCCGCCGGATACTATGTCAAGAAGCTCATCAAGCTCGGCGTCATGGCCCTTTTTTATTATGCCGCCCTCTTTAATGGTAACGGGAGGGTTGTCGACTATACTTTCACGGATCATACGAGTAACTCCAGAAAAATCATCCATGCCGGAGACCGCTTTATCCATTAGACTTGGCAATTCCCCATTAAGCACATGTTTTAATTTCTCCACACTTTCCAGGGACGAAGCAAGTGCCAACAGGTCTCGGGCGTTGGCGCTGGCCATACTAACCTTATTGGAAAGCCTTTCGATATCATACACCTCGGAAAGAAGCGTCCTTACCTTCTTCCTGATATCCGCGTTGCTAAAGAAAAAACCCACCGCGTCCAGGCGTTCGTTTATCTTATTATAGTCCAGCATCGGGTTAAGCACCCATTTCTTGAGCTTGCGCTTACCCATCGGGGTCGTGGTCATATCCAGAACGTCATACAATGTGCCTTTCGTGGAAAGGTCGTCCTGGTTCTGGATAAGCTCAAGGTGCCGCTGGGAGTTACGGTCCAAGACCATATATTCACTCACGTTATAGACCGTTATCCTGTCTATGTTATTGAGCTCTATCTTCTGCGTGTTCTTTAGATACTTCAGGAGGGCCCCCGCGGCGTTCACCGCGGGTGTTTGGCCGGTAAGTCCGAACCCTTCGAGATTATTAACGGAGAACTGGCGTTTAAGTTCTTTAGCGGAAAGTTCATGGTCGAACATCCAGTCATCCACGATCGAAACGGATCCCGTATTGACACTTGTGATATCCTTGAAATCCCTCGTAGATATAAAGCTTTCCTGCATTAAGAGTTCCGAAGGGGATATCTTGTACATCTCGGGAAAAACGGATTCCTTATCGGGTATTTCCGTTGCCTTGAACTCACCCGTGGAAAGATCCGCGTACGCCAGCCCGAACCGACCATCTCTGGCGCATATCGCGAGTATATAGTTGTTCACCGCTCCGTCCAGTATCTCGTCGGCGATAAATGTCCCGGGAGTGATTATGCGGGTAATAGCCCTTTCAACCAATTTTTTGCCAGGCCCCGGTTCCTCAACCTGTTCGCAAATGGCGACTTTCCTGCCGTTATGTATAAGCCGGGCGATATAATTACTGGCTGCGTGGTGCGGTATCCCGCACATCGGGATCTTGCCCGTTTTGCCGGTACCACGTGACGTAAGGGTTATATGCAGGATACGTGAGGCTTCGACGGCGTCATCGAAGAACATTTCGTAAAAATCACCGAGACGAAAAAAAAGTATGGCATCCCTGTTCTTCTCTTTTATGTCAAGATACTGACGCATCATAGGAGTGAGGTCGGACTCCATGCTTCTCTCCTCCACAGGGTGGATATAACCGATAAAAAAGCGGGTTGCGGACCCTTAGTCGTTGTCATACGGCACGACTTCGAAGCACGCAACCCGCAAATACCATTGCGAGACCATCAAAGATGGCGCTATACGGATTTTCTCCTGAACCTTTTGAAGAGCCCTTTTTCGGAAAGTTTTTTCTGTTCCGACCTGGCCTTTTCTTTCCTTACGTCCTCTACGGCCCGTTTTTCCTTTTCCTCTACCGGGACCTCAGGTGCTACATGGGCTTTCTTCTCGGGTTTTGCGCTGTCTTTTGTGCCTTTTTCCCCGGACTTGTCCTCTGTCGCCTTGGACTTGGCTTTTGTCTTGGACTTAGTCTCGGTTTTTGTCTTTCCCAGCAGGTCTTCATCCGGGATACTTCTCTTAGTGAACTCTATTATAGCCATGGACGCCCCATCGCCTCTTCTTGTCCCAAGGGCCATGACACGGGTATACCCGCCGTTCACTTCTTTATATAGGGGAGCTATCGTATCGAACAGGGTCTTCACCGTACTCTTATCACAGAGTTTACTGAATGCCCTTCTCCTGGCCGTGACGGAATCCGGGGATTTTTTAGCCATGGTTATCAGGGGCTCCACGAACACCCTCAAGGTCTTGGCTTTCGTCAGGGTGGTCTCTATCCTCTGATATCTGATCAGATCGTTAGCAAGGCATTTAAGGGTCGCCTTACGCCAACTGGTCCTTCTTCCTAATCTTCCTCTTTTCTTGCAGTGCCTCATCTATATTCCCTTTCTTTACTTCTCTTCCTTTTCTTCTTCATCTACTTCATAACCGAGATGCAACCCCATCGAGGAAAGAACACTGTTTATCTCGTTCAGGGACTTTTTACCGAAATTCTTATATTTAAGCATCTCTGTTTCTTTCCTTTTAACAAGGTCGCCTATGGTCCGGATATTCGCTTCCGCGAGACAGTTCGAACTTCTGACTGAAAGCTCCAATTCGGAAATAGGCTTGGAAAGCTTCTTTACCGTTTCTTTCCTTTCCTTCGTTTCTTCCTCTTCTTCCTCGATCTCTTCGGGAAGCTTACCTATGGTCATGAACACGTCAAGATGTCTCTGCATGATATTGGCCGCGTAAAGTATGGCATCCTTGGGCTCCATACTTCCGTTGGTGTGTATCTCCATTATAAGCTTATCATAATCGGTTATATGCCCGACCCTGGTATTCTCCACATCAAGGTTCACGCATGTAACGGGAGAGAACATCGAATCAACGGCCAAAAGCCCTATAGGCTCATCGCCCGTCTTATTAAGTTCCGCCGGTACATACCCCCTGCCCCTCTCGACCACAAGCTCCATCTCAAAACTCACGTCCTCGGTGAGTGTAGCAATATGATGTTCCAAGTTGACCACTTCAACTGTTTCATCGACCTTTATATCCCCGCCTTTAACCTCGCCCTTCTTGTTGACGCTGATGAAAAGGGATTTGGGGTTGCGAAAATGTGACCTGAGGACCAGTCCTTTTATGTTCATTATTATCTGGCTCATATCCTCAAGAACACCGGGGATAGTCGAGAACTCATGCAGAACACCCTGTAGTTTCACCTGCGTTACAGCGGTCCCCTCTATGGAAGACAAGAGCACCCGTCTCAAGGAATTGCCCACCGTTATACCATACCCTTTTTCGAACGGTTCAGCCGCGAACCTGCCGTAAGTCTTACTATACGTATCATCCTCGAAGACTATTCTTTTGGGCAATTCGAATTGTTTAAGTTTCATCCCCATCTCTATCAATCCTCCTTTAACAGATAACCGGGCCCAGGCACGTAAAACGTATATACTACCAGCCTGGCACGGGAAACCGAAACGCTATTTTGAATAAAGTTCTACTATCAAGCTCTCTTCTATCGTCATGCCTGTATCGCTCTTTAACGGCATCCTCTTTATCTTTATAGCAAGGTGCTCGGCCGAAACCTCGATCCAATCCGGCACACCCCTGCCCTCAAGCAGCTTAACGTTCTCCTTGATCTGCTTTATCTGCTCTTTAGTCCCTGCCATCTCTATCTCGTCTCCCGGACTGACAAGAAATGACGGTATGTTGACCTTGCGTCCATTGACCTTGGTGAACCTGTGACCGACCATCTGCCGGGCAGCCGCCCTTGAATGAGCGAAACATGCCCTATATATGACATTGTCCAGCCTTCTTTCAAGTAACTGAAGAAGCACCTCACCCGTGGTACCCCTGGACTTTTCAGCTTTTTTAAAATAGTTGCGGAACTGTGTCTCAAGCAGCCCGTATATCCTCTTGGCTTTCTGTTTTTCCCTTAGCTGTATGGAATAGTTCGAGGGTTTCCTTCCCCTTGCCTGGCCATGCTGACCCGGCGCGTATTCCCGTTTTACGAAAGAACAGTTCGCCGAAGAACATTTAGTCCCCTTGAGGAATAATTTTTCTCCTTCCCTGCGACAAAGCCTACAGGACGCTGAAGTATTTCTGGCCATTTATCTTACTCCTTATTTGTTTCTTACGATCTGTCCTCAGGCACTGAACACGGGTGCCCGAACAACATATCGATCATATTCTTCTTCTTTTCTTCGGCCTGCAACCGTTATGCGGTGTAGGCGTGGTATCAATTATCGAACTTATATTCATACCTTCGGACCTTATGCTTCTTACCGCGCTTTCTTTCCCGCCGCCTGGGCCCTTAAGATGCACTTCCACGTCCTTAAGGCCGAATATTTTGGCCTTCTTTACGGCGTCTTTCGCCGCGACACTCGCGGCAAAAGGCGTGGACTTCCTGGATCCCTTGAACCCCACTCCACCGGGAGAGCTCCAGCACAGCACCTTACCGTTAACATCGGTGACGGTAACTATGGTATTGTTGAATGTCGCGTGCACGAATACCTTGCCGGTAGACACTCTGTGTATTGTCTTCTTTTTCTTTCTGACCTTAGCTTTTTTCTGCACTTTTTACCTCTCTAATCTTATCTTTTTTGTTACTTTGGCGTCGCGGGCTTAACAGCCGAGCGGGTGGCCTTATCCTTGAACGCGCCTATGGTCCTCTTCGGTCCTTTCCTGGTCCTCGAATTGGTCCTGGTCCTCTGTCCACGCACAGGAAGATTCCTCTTATGCCTCAATCCTCTGTATGAATTGATCGCCATAAGCCTCTTTATGTTACCGGTCTCCATCCTGCGAAGGTCACCTTCCACCTGGAAGCTTTCCTGTATTATCTTAGTTATATTGGTAACTTCCTGGTCATCCAGGTCCTTGGCCCGTTTCTCCGGCGGAATACCCGCCTGCTCAAGTATGTTCCTGGCACGCGCCGGACCTATCCCATAAATATAGGTCAGGGCGACCTCGACTCTTTTCTCCTTCGGAATATCCACACCTATTATTCTCGGCATCTTATCTCCTTGTTACTTTTCAAAAAATATGATCCAGCAGGACATATTCCCCGGGGGCGGGGATCACCCCTGCCTTTGCTTATGCTTGGGCTCCTTGCATATGACCCTGACAACACCTTTTCTCTTGATTATCTTGCACTTACCGCATATTTTCTTTACGCTTGGTCTGACTTTCATGATCACTTCTCTCTTTTTATTATGCGTCCCCTGCTCAGGTCATAAGGTGAAAGCTCCACTGTCACCTTGTCCCCGGGGACTATCCTTATAAAATACATCCTCATCTTACCGGAAACATGAGCCAGCACCATGTGTCCGTTCTCAAGCTTAACACGGAACATCGCGTTGGGCAGACACTCCGCTATCTCGCCAATGGCGACTATAGGTTCTTCTTTTGCGCTCATGTCAGTCTCTCCGCCCTTTCTTTACCAACTATCACGGTATCCTCAAAATGAGCTGAGAGCATACCGTCCTTGGTCACTGCCGTCCAGCCGTCCGAGAGGACTTTGATATCTCTTGTCCCAAGGTTTATCATGGGCTCTATAGCCAGCAGCATGCCTTCCTTAAGGACCGGACCCCTGCCTTTTTCCCCCCAATTCGGTACTTCGGGAGCCTCATGCAGTTGTTTTCCGATCCCGTGTCCCACGAACATCCTGACTTCCTTCATCCCGGCTTTCTCGGCGCGGCGCTGTATAGCGTTCGATATATCCGACACCCTGTTACCTAAAACCGCTTTTTCTATCCCCGCTGAAAGACATTCCGATGTTACCCGTATAAGCTCTTCCGCTTCGGGAGATATCTTGCCTACAGCGTAAGTCCTTGCCGCGTCAGTATAATACCCGTTCTTCCTGACCCCGGCATCGACACCTATTATATCGCCTTCTTCCAGGATGGTACTCTTGTCCGGTATCCCGTGCACGACCACTTCATTCACCGAAGCGCATATCGTAGCCGGGAACCCCCTGTATCCCTTGAATGCCGGTTCTCCACCAAGCTCCAGGATCAGCCTCTCCGCCTCGGCATCTATATCAGATGTCGATATCCCGGGACGGATCAGATGCTCTATACCAGCGAACACCTTTTTGAGGATACTGCCGGAAAAACGGATCTTCTCGACATCCTCGGCTGTTCTCAAGATCGCCATTTCAGATAAGACCTTCTCTTTTAAAAAGAGCGTCTATTTGCTCAAAGAGCTCACCCGCAGGCAGGCCTCCGTCAACTTCCATAAGCTTTCCCTTTTTCCGGTAATAGCTTATAAGGTCCGCCGTATTGTCCTTGTATACGTTCAACCTGTTCTTTATCGTATCAATGTTATCGTCTTTCCTCTGTATAAGTTCGCCGCCGCAGATATCACATACGCCCTCTTTCGCGGATGGCATATTGGTCACGTGGTAGTTCTTTCCACATTGCTTGCATACACGCCGTCCCGAGAGCCGTTGTATGACCACTTCTTCCGGTGTATTAAAATACAATACGGTCGCCAGCTCCCGGCCTTCTTCGCTTAAAGACTCATCCAGCGTCCCGGCCTGCGCGCTGTTGCGCGGATACCCGTCAAGCATGACCCCGCTGGAAGCATCGGGTTTCCCCATACGCTCCACCACGCTTTTCGTGACTATGTCGTCGGGGACAAGCTCTCCAGCTTCCATATATCTTTTTACCTCAAGCCCCGTCACGCCGCCATCCTTTACAGCCTGCCTGAGCATATCACCTGTGGATATGTGCAATAGCCCGTAAGCTTTAGCCAGATACGCGGCCTGAGTGCCTTTACCCGCACCCGGAGGGCCCAGAAGCACCAGGTCGAAAGGTCCCTTTTTCATCATGTCAGCCGACCCTTGACCCTTCCTTTTTTCATGAACCCCTCATAATGCCTCATCAACATATGGGACTCTATCTGGCGCATAGTGTCCAGCATAACACCCACGATGATGAGAAGCCCTGTCCCGCCGAAGAAACTCGCCACGAGATACGGTATGCCAATACGGCTGTTTATTATTCCCGGCAATATAGCAATGATCGTCAGGAATGCCGCGCCCGGAAGGGTGATCCTCGTCATGATGAAATCCAGGTATTCCGCGGTCGGTTTTCCCGGACGTATACCCGGCACGAACCCGCCGAACCTTTTCATGTTGTTGGCCATATCTATGGGGTTAAAGGTTATAGCCGCGTAAAAATAACAGAAGAACAGGATGAGCAGTGAATACACCACATAATACATGGGCCTGCCCATCATAAGCGCGCTGGCCACTCCATGTACCGCTTTGTTCTGTACAAAACCGGCTATGGTCGCCGGGAAAAGTATTATGGACTGCGCGAAGATGATGGGGATAACCCCTCCCTGGTTCACCCTGAGCGGTATATACGTGGTCTGGCCGCCGTATATCTTCCTGCCTACGACCCGTTTGGCGTATTGTATAGGTATCTTCCTCTGTCCTTGCGTGATCATTACCACAGCGATAACAACGACCACGAACATGACTGCCAAAAGGACCAGCTTGAAAGGATCTATCTGCGCTTCCCCACCTTCATTCCCCGGTGTCGCCAGCGATATTAGCTGCAGAATGGCAGCTGGCAGCCTGGATACTATACCTGCGGTTATTATCAGGGATATCCCGTTCCCGATCCCTTTTTCCTGTATCTGTTCGCCAAGCCACATTATGAAAGCTGTTCCCGTAGTAAGTGTCAGCACCGTTAATATCCTGAAACCCCACCCGGGATATTGCACTATCTGCATACCCTGGAAATGCGCGGGATTCTCCAGCCATAGCGCGATAAAGAACGCCTGTATGACCGACAACACTACCGTACCATATCGTGTATACTGTGTTATGGTCTTCCGTCCTTCTTCACCCTGTCTTGCCAGCCTTTCGAGCGCCGGGATAACGGTCGTCAAAAGCTGCAGGATAATGGACGCCGATATGTATGGCATGATACCCAAAGCAAAGATCGTCAGGCGCTCTATGGCTCCTCCGGAGAACATGTTCATTATGCCAAAAAGTGTACCACCCTGGGTCCTTGCCATGTTATCAAAGAACTGCGCGAGCTTGACCCCGTCTATACCGGGTGTAGGCACGAAAGCGCCTATGCGATACACGGCTATAATAGCAAGCGTGAAAAGCACCTTTTTCTTAAGGTCCGGTATCCTGAATATGTTACCAAAAGATTCAAACACCAGTATCTCCCGTAAGGTTGACTTTATTTCTCTTTCCCAGGCTTACCGGAAACCGTTCCGGGAAAAGCCGTTACTTCTGTCTTACCACCCGCGTTCTCTATGGCGGACTTGGCGGTTTCGCTGAAAGCGTTCGCCTTGACCGTCAGGGCCTTACTGAGCTTACCCTTGCCCAGCACCTTATAGGGAACTCGTTTCTTACGTATGAGCTTGTTCTTATAAAGAAAATCTCCGTCTATCACCATACCGTCCTCTATAGAAGAGGATCTCTCAAGAGTACAGACATTGAGCACGGCATAGGTCATTTTGAACCTCTTATTGCTGAACCCGCGTTTAGGCAATTTCCTCACCAGAGGCATCTGCCCGCCTTCGAATCCGGGTATATAGTCACCGCCGCCACTTCTGGCCTTGGCCCCTTTATGACCCTTTCCGCTCGTTTTGCCGCGTCCTGAACCTATACCACGTCCTTTACGCTTTCCTTTGGATTTCAGACCCCTGGGCCGCCTGATATCTTCTATTTTAAGTCCCATCTCACCCTCTTCTGGTTGTTTTTAAGTTCTTAAACCCGTTCAACGTAGCCCTGACTATATTTATGGAATTCCTGGAACCAAGGCTCTTCGTCAGTATGTTCTTTATCCCCGCGGCATCACAAAGGGCTCTTACCGCGCCACCAGCTATAACACCCGTACCGGGACCCGCTGGTTTCATTACCACCTCGGACGCCTTGAACCTGCCGATGACCTCATGAGGTATAGTGCCGTTCACCACGAATACGCTACAAAGGCTTTTTTTCGCCTGCGCGGAGCCTTTCCTTATCGCCTCCACTACCTCGTTGGATTTACCGAATCCCATTCCTACACGGCCTCTACCATCACCAGTAACGACCAAGGCGCTGAAAGAGAAATTCTTACCTCCCTTTACGACCTTAGAGACCCTGTTGATCTTTATTACGCGCTCTATAAGTTCGACCTCGGGACCGCCTCCGTCTTCATCCCGAAGCTCAGCCTCGACAGCCTTCTTGGTATTGTCGCTTCCTGGCGTTTTCTTTACGCCCTTCGCTTCATCCTCGTTCTTCTTCGTAAATTCTTTTCTTTCTTCCTTAGACATTTGTCCTCCAATATTAGAATTCCAGACCACCTTTTCGTGCCGCATCCGCAAGCGCCTTAATTACACCGTGGTAACGGTTGCCCGCCCTGTCAAAGACCACTTTTTTTACGCCTTTCTCCCCGGCTATTTTCGCTATCGCCTCGCCGAGCACCGTAGCAAAATTAGTGTTCTTCATGGACACGGTCTTTTTCTCCCCACCGGACGCGCTTTGTGACGAAGCCCCGCATATTGTCACGCCCTGCACATCATCTATTATCTGCACGTAAAGGGATTTGTTGCTCTTCTGGACGGCCATACGTGGCCTTTCCGGCGTACCGAATACTTTTTTTCTTATCGACTTTTTTCTTCTGTTCTTTCTTTCTATCTTGTCCATGTCTATACCTTCTCTACTATTAGGCTATGCTCTTACCCTGTTTCTGTCTGACATATTCACCCTCGTACCTTATCCCTTTGCCTTTATACGGCTCCGGGGGATAGTACGCCCTTATCTCGGCGGCTACTGCGCCGACCTTTTGTTTATCCACACCCTTGACCAATATCTCGGTAGGAGTAGGGGTCTCTATCGAAACATCCTGGTCCGGGGTATAGTTGACCGTGTGTGAGAACCCTATATCAAGCACAAGGGTCTTCCCTTTCATCTGCGCCTTATACCCAACACCTTGTATCTGCAGCTTCTTCTGGAACCCTTTGCTGAGCCCGGTGACCATGTTCTGTACCAGACTTCTCGTAGTACCGTGAAGTGTCTTATGCTGCCTGGAATCGGACGGCCTGGTTATACTGATCTTATTGTCGGCTATCTCCACAACAAAACCTTCCGGGATCACATGCTCGAGAGACTTACCTTTTCCCTCGACCTTTATCTTGTTCCCGGCCATTTCGGCCTTTATCCCCGAAGGGAGGTCTATCGCTCGCTTACCTACTCTTGACATTTATATTCTCCTCATATTACCCGTTATTATTGCCTACCAGACCTGGCAGATCAGTTCCCCGCCGATCCCCTGCTCTTTGGCTTCCTTATCTGTAAGAAGCCCCTTACTCGTTGAATATATGGCCAATCCCACACCGCCCCTTATGTTCTTCACGTCTTTGGCGGATATATAGGTCTTCAACCCCGGTTTGGATATTTTCTTCAGGTTCTCCATCACCGGAAGTTCGCCCTCGGTATACTTGAGGTATACCTTTATCTTTCCCTGTTTATTGTCCTCGATCACCTGGTAATTATCGATAAATCCCTCTTTTTTAAGGATCCCCATTATCCCCTCAATGATCCCGGACCTTTTTATTATCACGGTCTTTTTCTTGACCATTATAGCGTTCCTTATAACGGTAAGCTGATCAGCTATCAAATCCGTAACACTCATGTCTTCTTCTCCCTCTTACTGATATCGTGTGTTTTTAAAATCAGAAAAAGATCACCAGCTCGCCTTTTTCACTCCAGGAATAAGACCTTTCGACGCAAATTCCCTGAAGCAGATACGGCAAAGTTTGAATTTCTTCAAGTATCCCTTTTTCCTGCCACAATTCTGGCACCGGGTTATCACCCTTGTGCTGAATTTAGGTTCTCTCTTCGATTTCTCTATAAGCCCTTTTTTTGCCATACTTGATCCCTTTGTGTCCTTTTCTTATTTTTTCGCGAACGGCATGCCGAAACCCTTGAGCAGGCTCATGGTCTCTTCCTTGGTCTTTGCCGAAGTTACGAAACATATGTCCATACCATGCGTCACCGGGACTTTGTCCAGTTCAAGTTCCGGGAATATCGTCTGTTCCTTGAGCCCCAGGGTGTAGTTACCGGCATGGTCAAACGCGGTCGCGGAAACTCCCCTGAAATCGCGTATACGCGGGATAACGAAGTTGATGAGCCGGTCAAGGAACTCATACATCAGGTCCTTCCTGAGCGTTACCTTATATCCGACAGGCACGCCTTCCCTTATCTTAAAGTTCGAGATAGCCTTTTTCGACCTTGTGAGAAGAGGTCTCTGGCCCGTTATCGTCGCGAGCTCATCCCTGATGGGCTCTATAAGGTCTTTCTGGTGCGCCATCTCCCCCATGCCGACGTTCACTACTATCTTCTCGAGCTTCGGGACCTGCATCTTGTTCTTGTAGCCGAACTCCTCTATCAAACTCGGCACTATTTCTTTCTCATACATCTCTTTAAGCCTTGCCATGAGCGCTTTCTCCTGTTTATATTGTGGATACCCTTATTGCCCCGATCTACAGCACTTCCTTACAGTTCTTGCAGTACCTGACCTTGCTGCCATCCTTAAGCATGTCGGCACCCACTCTTGTCACACTGTTACATCCCTTACATATGACCATCAGGTTGGACATGTTCACAGGGGCTTCCTTATGGATTATCCCGCCCTTGTCGTCCTGCCTGGTGCGTTTCGCGTGTTTCTTAACGAAATTAACCCCCTGTACTATGACCTTGGAATCCGCGGGGATCACCCTCAGGACCTTACCTGACTTGCCTTTGTCCTTACCGGCTATTACTTTCACCATATCGTTCTTCTTTATCCTCGACATCTATTTCCCTCCTACAGCACTTCGGGTGCCAGTGATACGATCTTCATGAAATTCTTCCTGCGAAGCTCTCTGGCAACCGGGCCGAAAACACGCGTCCCACGCGGGTTCCCGTCCTTATCAATTATGACGACCGCATTATGATCGAATTTCAGGACCGTACCGTCCTTACGCTTGATCGGATAAGCGGTCCTTACTATGACGCCGCGTACTACTTCCCCCTTTTTAACGTCAGCAGTAGGGGTCGACTCCTTTATATTACACGTTATAATATCCCCGATCGTGGCAGAACTTTTGCCCGACCGACCAAGAACCCCTATCATGGAAGCTTTTTTTGCTCCGGTATTGTCCGCGACTTCGAGTTTTGTCCCCATTACTATCATGGCCGTTAACCCCTTTGCCCTTTTTCGATTATTTCTATGATCCTGTATCTTTTATCTTTTGAGATCGGACGTGTTTCGATTATTTTCACCACATCACCCTGCGAAGCCTCGTTCTTTTCATCGTGCGCTTTTACCTTCACATGGCGCTTAAATGACTTCTTATAAAGGGGATGCTGCTTCTGTATCTCCCACTCGACCGTAACGCTCTTATCCATTTTGTCGCTTACTACGCGACCCACTATCGTTTTCTGGTTAGGTTTAGCTTTTTTCACGACCTTTTCTCCTTCAATATAGTGTTGCATCTGGCTATATCACGCCTTATAATGCCAAACCTGCTGGGTCTTTCTACCCTGCCGTTCACCATTTCTTCCCTCAACTTGAAAAGTTGTTCTTTAAGGGCGATAAGCTTCTGTTCTATTTCAGCTTCCGTCATATTCCTGATCTCGCTCGGCTTCAAGACTTCCCTCCCCTTGATATATATTTCGTTTTCATCGGCAGTTTATGCGCGGCCAGCCTGAACGCTTCCCTGGCCATATCGGAAGGTACGCCTTCCATCTCGAATATGATCCGGCCTTTCTTGACCACGGCCACCCATCCTACCGGTGAACCTTTACCTTTTCCCATACGGGTCTCAGCCGCTATCTTGGTTATGGACTTATCAGGGAACACCCTGATCCAAAGTTTGCCGGCCCTTCCTGTCTTCCTCATAAGCGCTACCCTGGCGGCTTCTATCTGTTTGTCGGTCATCCACGCCGTTTCTATCGCCTTAAGTCCGAATTCCCCGAAACTCAAGGTCGAGCAAGCGTAACTGGCGCCTTTACGACGACCCCTCTGCTGTTTTCTATATTTGACTCGTTTGGGCATCAAAGCCATGATAATCTACTCCTCTATATCCTTCTTATCTTTTTTCTTCACTTCGACCTTTTCCGTACCGACACCCTTGTCGTACTTGTCGCCCCTGTATATCCAGACCTTAACGCCTATGATCCCATAGGTGGTCCTTGCTTCCGCGAAACCGTAATCAATATCCGCCCTTATCGTCTGAAGCGGTACTTTTCCCCACTTGTAGCTCTCACTTCTCGCTATTTCAGCCCCGCCCAGCCTTCCGGAACATCTGATCTTTATACCTTTTCCACCGGAATCCTTGTGTGCCTGTACCGTTTTCTTCATGGCCCGGCGGAACGCGATCCTCTTTTCCAGCTGGTATGATATGTTCTCGGCCACTATCTGCGCGTCCAACCCCGGGTTCTGGACCTCTTTTATATCGATGAAAAGCTTTGTCTGGTCACCAACAATGCTCTGCACGGTCTCTTTGAGCTTTTCTATCTGGGCACCCTTACGGCCTATCACCATACCGGGTTTCCCGGAATAAACAGAAACACGCACACGATTACTGGCCCTCTCTATGTCAACGTGGGATATCGCCCCGGATGACAATTCCTTGTTTATGAGATTCCGTATCCTGATATCCTGGTGCAACTTCTCGGCAAAATCCGCCTTTGTAGCGTACCAGCGGCTGCCCCATTCCTTTGTGACACCTATACGGAAACTTGTAGGATGAACTTTTTGCCCCATTACTTATTCTCCTTGGTCTTCCTTTTTTTTGTTTTCTCGGTCGAACCGGCCATATCCAGTTCAACACATATGTGCGTGGTCCTATGCCTTATCACGGCGGCCCTTCCCATGGTCGCCGCGCGGTACCTCTTGAACATCGGTCCGCCGTCCGCCTTTATACCGGATATAACGACTTCTTTGGCCAGAAGCTTTTCCTGCCTGTTGTTGTTGGCGTTGGCAAAAGCTGAATCCAGGACCTTCTTTATCGAAGCACACGCGCCCTTGGCCGTGTTATCCAGGATGAAACCTGCTTCCTCAACCGTTTTACCCTTGATCAGGTCCAGCACCAGCCTGACCTTACGGGCCGACATCCTTACATATCTTACCTCTGCTTTAGCGAGCATCTCTTACTCCTCTATATGTTCAAATTTGTCTTATACGCCAATTACGTCTTATCGGTCGATACCTTGGTCGCGGCGCCGTGACTCCTGAACGTACGCGTTGGCGCGAACTCCCCTAGTTTATGCCCGACCATGTTCTCCGTTATGAACAACGGATGGAATATCTTGCCGTTATGTACGGATATCGTCATACCTACGAACTCAGGCAGGATGACCGAGCTTCTCGACCAGGTTTTTATGGGCTTCTTGCTGCCCGTTTCCTGTATCTGCCTGACCTTTTTCATCAGCTTATCGTTGACGAAAGGCCCTTTTTTGATCGACCTTGACATTTTTACTTCCTCCGTTTGATTATTTTGCTGCTTGAGGCCTTGCCTTTTCTACGGGTCTTCAAGCCCTTCGTTATCTTTCCCCAAGGGGTAACAGGATGTCTTCCACCGGATGATTTACCTTCGCCTCCACCCATGGGATGGTCGACCGGGTTCTTTGCTACCGCTCTCGACAGTGGACGCCTCCCCATATATCTGGACCTTCCGGCTTTACCGATCGCTACGTTCTCGTGTTCCAGGTTGCCTACCCTGCCTATGGTCGCGTAACAATTCTCTTTTACAAGGCGTACCTCTCCGCTGGGCATGTTTATGTGGGCGTTACCGCCGTCCTTGGCCATAAGTATGGCGTTGTTCCCGGCTGAACGCGCTATTTTGGCACCGTGTCCCGGGTCCATTTCTATGCAATATATTTCCGTACCGACCGGGATATCTTTGAGTGGCATGGAATTACCTACTTCTATCTTCGAACCCGGCCCGCACTGTATGGTACCTCCGACCTTTATGCCGAACGGAGCTATGATATACCCTATCGTGTTATCCGCGTATTTTATGAGCGCTATGTTAGCGGAACGGTTAGGGTCATATTCTATCGCCTCCACGGTCCCCGTTATGCCTTTCTTGCTGTACTTGAAGTCGACCAGGCGATACCTTCTTTTATGCCCGCCGCCCTTGCCTCTCGATGTTATCCGCCCGAGATTATTACGACCACCTTTTTTCCGAAGAGCTTCCGTAAGCGACTTCTCTGGGGTCTTTTTCGTTATCTCGTCGGAGAGAACTATGTTTCCGTGCCGCCTTCCCGGCGTTACCGGCCTATACTTTTTGATCGCCATATTACGTTACCTCTATTCTGTTATCCGGTTTAAGGGTCACGATAACCTTTTTCCAGGACGGTGTGTTCCCGATATGATATCTTACCCTTTTTTTCTTCCCGTTCACGTTCATCACGTTGACCGACTTGACCTTTACCTTATATATTTCCTCAACGGCCTTCCTTATTTCGACCTTGTTGGCGCGTTTATCCACCCTGAACACATATTTGTTCTGCGGCAGCATGTTCGTGCCTTTTTCCGTACGTATCATGTTCTTTAATACATCGTGCGACGTTTTCATTTCAACCTCTCAGAAAGTTTTTCCAATGCAACTTTTTCTATCACAATACATTCGTTCAACAGGACGTCGCGGACGTTAAGATTCCTTTCCTCGATAAGGCTGACCTTGGTTATGTTGCGCGAGGACATCCTGACGCCGTCCTCCATTGCTTCCACTACTACCAGTATCTTTCCGCTGACCTTAAGGTTCTCCAGTATGGTCTTGAACCCCTTTGTCTTGTTGTCCTTTACCTCCAGCTTAACGACCGGCTTTATCATCTGTTCCACTAAACGCGCGTTAAGTCCGGAAAGCAGGGCTTTCCTGAGCGCCTTTTTGGGCATTGAATATTTGAGGTCACGCGGCTTGGGGCCGAAAGTCACTCCACCATGCCGCCAAACAGGGTTCCTGGAAGATCCTACCCTGGCGCGACCGGTCCCCTTTTGTCTCCAGGGTTTTTTCCCGCCGCCTTCCACATCAGCGCGTGTCTTTGTGGACGCGTTGCCCTGCCTGGTATTGTTCTCATACATCTTCTTGGCTTCATAGAGAAGGTCCGTATTGACCTGACCGTCGAATATCTTCTCATCAAGCTGGATGTTATCTACGACCTTGCCGTTAAGATCATAGATCGGTAATCGTGTGTTAACCTGTTCCATTTCTATTCTTTACCTTCTTTGTTTTCTTCTTTATCCTCAGCCTTTTCCTCGACACGAGGCGCTATCGGCTTTTTCTTGGCATACTTTATGACCAGATATGTCCCGTTGGCGCCGGGTACCGCGCCTTTTACCGCGACTATGTTCTTCCCCGGGTCTACATCCACTACCTCGAGATTCTGGGTCGTGGTCTGGTCACTGCCCATATGACCCGCCATGCGAAGGCCTTTGAACACCCTTGACGGATAAGAACTTGATCCGATCGAACCGGGCGCCCTGTGGGACATCGACCCGTGGGCCGCTCCACCGCCGTTCCAGTTATGGCGTTTCATGCCCCCCTGGAACCCCTTACCTTTGGACGTCCCGATTATGTCAAGATAATCGCCCTTCTGTATAATGACACTCGTTATCTCGTCCCCCACCTTGACCTCAGGCGCGTCCTGGGTGCGTATCTCACGCACGAACTTTTTAGGCTTTATGTTCTGCGCCTTAACATATTCCCTCTGGGGCTTGTTAAGTCTGGCCTCTTTTGTATCCTCATAACCCATCTGTACGGCGTTATACCCGTCCTTTTCCTTGACCTTAACGGCTTGCACCTGACAGGGGCCGACTTCCAGCACCGTTACCGGCACTTTCTCGCCGTCTTCCCTGAATATCTGGGTCATCCCTATTTTCTTCCCTAAAATTCCCGGAACCATCTTTGCCTCTCTCGATATTATAGTTCTTGTTATTACTTACCAGGCATCGGCCACTCCATGACCACCCGAACACGGATCCACTATGGCCTAACTGATCTCTGTGCCTGTCAAATAGCTTTTACTTTATCTCTACGTCCACACCCGCCGGAAGATCAAGCTTGCGAAGAGCGTCTATGGTCTTCGTCGTCGGGTCCAGTATGTCCAGAAGGCGCTTATGCGTCTTCATCTCGAACTGCTCACGCGACTTCTTGTCCACATGAGGAGACCTGAGGACCGTATAAAGCTCCCGCCTTGTCGGCAGCGGTACCGGTCCTACTACGGCCCCGCCGGTCTTTTTCACGGTCTCCACTATTTCCTGCATTGATACATCAAGAAGTTTGTGGTCAAAAGATCTAAGACGTATCCTTATTTTAGCTGCCTTGGTTTTATTCGCCATCTTACCCTCTTATCCCCTTTATGCCAGTATCTCTGATATTACACCCGCTCCTACCGTACGTCCGCCTTCCCTTATGGCGAACCTGAGCTCTTTCTCCAGCGCTACCGGCGTTATAAGCTCTACTTCTATCGATACGTTGTCGCCCGGCATTACCATCTCCACTCCCTCTGCCAGCTTCACCACTCCGGTAACATCCGTCGTCCTTATGTAGAACTGCGGCCTGTACCCGTTGAAGAACGGTGTATGTCTCCCGCCTTCTTCTTTGCTCAGTACATATACTTCCGCCTTGAACTTCGTGTGCGGGGTTATCGATCCCGGCTGCGCCAGTACCTGTCCCCTCATAAGGTCCTTCTTATCTATACCCCTGAGCAGTATACCCACGTTGTCCCCGGCCTGGCCCGAATCAAGAAGCTTTCGGAACATCTCTACCCCGGTCACCGTGCTCTTCTTCGTGTCGCCAAATCCTACTATCTCTATTTCTTCCCCTACCTTTACCTGCCCTCTCTCTATCCTGCCCGTACCAACTGTGCCTCTTCCCGTGATGCTGAACACGTCCTCTATCGGGCAAAGGAACGGCTTATCTATGTCCCTCTTCGGCTCGGGCATGAACTCGTCCACCGCGTTCATCAACTCGTCTATGAACGCGCAATCCGGATTGTCCAGCGCGCCCTTCGCCTCAAGCGCCTTTAACGCGCTTCCCTTGATTATCGGTGTGTCGTCCCCGGGGAAATTGTACTTGCTCAAAAGCTCCCTTATCTCGAGTTCCACAAGGTCCAACAGTTCCGGGTCGTCCACCATATCCACCTTGTTCATGCATACGACTATAGCCGGTACGTTGACCTGCCTGGCCAGAAGTATATGTTCCCTCGTCTGCGGCATCGGACCGTCAGCGGCCGATACTACCAGTATGGCCCCGTCCATCTGCGCGGCCCCGGTGATCATGTTCTTGATATAGTCAGCGTGACCAGGGCAGTCTATGTGCGCGTAATGCCTCTTCGGTGTCGTGTATTCAACGTGCGCTACCGCTATGGTGATACCTCTTTCCTTTTCCTCAGGTGCCTTGTCGATCGTATCGAACGCCCTCGCCTCTGCCTGACCTTTGTTCGCCAGGTACGTCGTTATCGCTGCCGTTAACGTCGTCTTGCCATGGTCAACGTGACCTATCGTTCCAATGTTCAGATGCGGCTTGTTACGTTCAAATTTTTCCTTGGCCATCACTTACCTCCTTGAATAGAACCGCCTAATCTTATATTAATAATATTAGGCGGCCTTTATTTTACCTTACCTGTAATTATCTTATCCATTATATCCCTAGGCACTTCTTTGTAAAAAGAAGGCTCCATTGTATACGTAGCACGCCCCTGTGTCAAGCTTCTTAATGCCGTGGCATATCCGAACATCTGCGCAAGAGGCGCTTCGCCGTTTATTATCTTCGTGCTGCCGTGCTGTTCGATATTCGTGACCTTTATCCTGCGCATGTTCATATCTCCAATAACATCTCCCAGATACTCGTCCGGTGTCGTGACCTCCAGGTCCATAATAGGCTCAAGCAGCACAGCGCCCGCTTTACGCAGACCTTCCCGGAGCCCTATGCCGGCGGCGTTACTGAACGCCATTTCCGAGGAATCCACATCGTGGTACGATCCATCATAGAGTGTTACCTTTACATCCGTTACCGGATATCCCGCCAGGACACCGGTCTTTGCGGCTGCCGTTACACCCTGTGAGATCGCCTTGAAATATTCCCTGGGGATGCTGCCACCTTTTATTTTCTCCTCAAAGACTATCCCCTCGCCGGGTTCTGACGGCTCGACTATGAGCTCAACATGCCCGTACTGACCACGCCCACCACTCTGTTGTATGAACTTCCCGGTGGCCTCAACCTTGTTTTTTATGGTCTCTCTGTACGCGACCTGCGGGCTGCCGACCGTAGCGCCGACCTTGAACTCTCTTAATAGCCTGTCGATTATTATCTCGAGGTGGAGCTCACCCATACCGCTTATCAATGTCTGTCCGGTCTCTTCGTTGTATCTTACCTGGAATGACGGATCTTCGCTTTCAAGTTTTCTCAGGGCTTCACCCATCTTGTCCTGGTCGATGCGGGTCTTGGGCTCGATCGACATGGATATTACCGGATCAGGATATTTGATACGTTCCAGCGACACAGGATGGTCCTGGGAGCAAAGTGTATGCGCCGTGGCGGTGTTCTTAAGCCCCACGATACCTATGATATCCCCGGGACCGCCGTTCTGCACCATTTCGCGCTGCGCGGCGTGCATCTTCAAGAGCTGCCCTATTCTCTCTTTTTTCTCCGTCGTGGAGTTATAAACATACGTGCCGGATTCCATTTTTCCCTGGTATATCCTGGCGAATGTTATCGTCCCAACGAACGGGTCCGTCATTATCTTATACGCGTACGCGCACAAAGGTCTTTTCTCTTCCGGGATTATCTCGACCGGCTGGTCGTTCTTGGGATTTATGGCCTTCGGCATCTTTACGTCCTCGGGCGACGGCAGATATTCGTTCACCGCGTCCAACACTAACTTGATACCTTTGTTCTTCAGGGCTGATCCGCAAAGCACGGGAACAAAAACGTTCTTTATTGTAGCCCGGCGTATTATCTCCCGCAGTTTGTCGGGATATATTCCCTGGTCCATAAGGTACATGTCCTCGGCTTCAGGATCAACATCCGCCAGCTTCTCGATGAGATTGTGCCTCCAGTGGCTTGTTATGTCCTTCATGTCGTCCGGGATCTCTGTTTCCACCATCTCGCCCAGATCGCCTTTTTCCCCGAACATATACGCCTTACATGTTATAAGATCTATGACTCCCCTGAAGTCATCCTCTTTGCCTATGGGTATCTGCAAGGGGTTAGCGTTCGCCGCCAGTTTTTTATGCATGTCGATTATGACCTTGTAGAAATCCGCTCCCACACGGTCTATCTTGTTGATCAGCGCGATCTTCGGCACTTCATAGTGGTCTGCCTGACGCCACACCGTCTCGGTCTGAGGCTGTACTCCACCTACCGCGCAGAACACCACGAGTGTACCATCGAGCACCTTCAGGGACCTTTCGACCTCTATCGTGAAATCAACGTGCCCGGGGGTATCGATTATGTTTATTTTCTTATCTTTCCAGGAACATGTGGTTACAGCGCTGTTTATGGTAATACCTCTTTCCTGTTCCTGTTCCATCCAGTCCATGACCGCGGTACCTTCATGCACCTCGCCTATCTTATAGGTCTTCCCGGTATGAAAAAGTATACGTTCTGTTACGGTCGTTTTCCCCGCGTCTATATGCGCGATAATGCCGATATTTCGTAATTTACTGATCTCGTCCATTTCTCTTTCAACTCTTTTCTCTTGGTTTTTCACAAGTTGCGATATTACCACTTGAAATGGGCGAAGGCCTTGTTGGCCTCGGCCATCTTGTGGGTATCTTCTCTTTTCTTGATCGTGGAACCCTCGTTCTTATAAGCACTTATGATCTCATCCGCAAGCCTGTCCTTCATGGGACGGCCTTTCTGCGCGCGCGCGAAATCCCTCATCCACCTCATGGCTATGAACTGACCGCGATCCATAGGTACTTCCAGCGGGACCTGGTATGTAGCCCCTCCTATCCTCCTGGATTTGACTTCCAGGAGCGGACGCGAGTTCTCCAACGCCTGAAGGAAAACATCCAGCGGTTCTTTCCCGGTGACCTTCTCGCGTATCATATCCAGCGCACCGTACACTATCTGTTCCGCCGTGGACTTCTTCCCTCTTTCCATTACCATATTAATGAACTTCCCAAGTACCTTGCTGCCATATTTGGGATCGGGTGATGGTTTTCTTCTTTCAGCTCGACGCCTTCTCATGTTACTCCCTGTTCTTCTTTACTGTTTTGGTTTCTTTGCTCCGTATTTCGACCTGCTGCGCCTGCGGGCTTCGACTCCTGAAGCGTCAAGCGTTCCCCTAACAATGTGATACCTAACGCCCGGAAGGTCCTTTACCCTGCCTCCGCGTATAGTGACTATGGAGTGTTCCTGCAGGTTATGCCCTTCGCCGGGGATATAGGCCGTGACCTCTATGTTGTTCGTCAAACGAACACGGGCTACTTTTCTTAGAGCCGAGTTCGGCTTTTTGGGTGTACGCGTCTTTACCTGCAAACACACACCCCGTCTCTGTGGGCAGCTCTGCAGCGCCGGCGACTTGCTCTTGCTCTTCACTACCCGTCTTCCTTTTCGCACTAACTGATTGATCGTAGGCATATCTTCCCTTTTCCTTTTTATTCTTCGGTACTTTCCACTGTTTCTTTTTCAGGTTCCTTCACTTCGATCTTCAGGATCTCCCTGTCCAGGTCTATTTTACGATGGATATCATATCCTGTACCCGCGGGTATCAGGTGACCCATTATTATGTTCTCTTTAAGCCCCTCAAGGTTATCTATCTTACCCGCGGAAGCCGCTTCCGTAAGGACTCTTGTGGTCTCCTGGAAGCTGGCGGCCGAGATGAAACTTTCCGTGGTCAGCGACGCCTTGGTTATGCCCTGGAGTATCGGTTCGGCTTTGGCCGGTTTCTTCTTTTTCTTCAGCGCGGCCTCATTGGCTCTCTTGAATATCTGCCTTTCAACCTTGTCTCCCATAAGGAACTCAGTATCCCCCGACTCGGTGATCACGACCGTACGGAGCATCTGTTTTATTATTACCTCTATGTGTTTATCATTTATCTGCACACCCTGGAGGCGGTATACTTCCTGGACCTCGTTCAGGAGATACTGCTGAAGTGCTTTTTCTCCAGACACCCTGAGAATATCCTGCGGGACGATAGGACCGTCCACGAGCTGCTCACCCGCCGTTACCCTGTCCCCACGATACACATTGAGATGTTTTCCGTGCGGTATAACGTATTCTTTACGCATACCGGACTCGCTCTCAACGACTATCCTCTTCTGGCCCTTCTTGGACTCGCCGAACTCCACGACACCGTCTATTTCACTTATTATCGACGGGTCCTTGGGTTTACGGGCCTCAAAAAGCTCCGCTACCCTGGGTAGACCACCCGTGATATCCTTCGTTTTGGTCATAACACGGTGAGTCTTGGCTAGCACGTCGCCGGCCCTTACTTCCTGTTTATCCTTCACGGCTATATGAGCGCCTACCGGAAGCGGGTATATGGCCTCAACCTCGTTCTTGCTGTTTATGATAAGTATCTGAGGATGATAGTCCTCTTTCTGGTCTATCACAACTACGTTCTGCACGCCCGTAGCCTCGTCTATTTCTATCTTCATGGTAACGTCTTTTTTGATATCCTCGAACTGTACCGTACCCTCTATTTCCGTCAATATCGGAACGGTGTACGGGTCCCATTCGGCGTATTTGGCCTTTTTCTTGATGGGGTCGCCGTCCTTGTAGGAAAGGTACGAACCTTGCAGGACGATCTGTTTCTCGATCTCCCTGCCGTCGGACTGGTCTATGCTTATCTGTCCGTTCCTGTTAAGCACGACGAACACACCTGGTGTCCTGCTCTCTACCACCTTGAGGTTGTGGTACCTGATAAAACCATCCTCTTTGGCCTGATAGAACGATTGCTCAATGGTCCTGGACGCGGTACCACCTATGTGGAACGTTCTCATTGTGAGCTGTGTACCCGGCTCACCAATGGACTGGGCGGCGATTATACCTACCGCCTCACCTATCTCGGCCAGTTTCCCGGTCGCCAGGTTCTTGCCGTAACACTTAGCGCATATGCCGCTGTCCGACTCACAGGTAAGCACACTGCGTATACGCATGGTCTCAAGCATGGGTATTTTCTCTATCTTCTGTGCCTGTTCCTGCTCTATCATCTCGCCGGCCTTTATGATCACTTCTCCCGTAAGCGGATCCGCTATGTTGTCCAACGCGACACGTCCGGATATCCTCTCGGCCAGCGGAACGACCACTTCGTCGCCCTCTATGATAGCACTTACCGTTATGCCGTTCAAAGTACCGCAATCTATCTCACGGATTATCATGTCCTGGGCCACGTCTACCAGCCTCCTGGTCAGGTATCCGGAATCCGCCGTCTTTAAGGCGGTATCCGCCAACCCTTTACGCGCGCCGTGAGTGGATATGAAGTATTCAAGCACAGTAAGACCTTCACGGAAGTTAGCCGTGATAGGCGTTTCTATGATCTCCCCGGAAGGTTTGGCCATAAGGCCCCTCATCCCCGCCAGCTGCCTGATCTGTTGCCTGGAACCTCTAGCACCGGAATCCGCCATCATGAACACGGGATTGAAACTGTCGAGATTCCTGAACACCATGTTGGATACGTCTTCCGTAACGTGGGTCCATATATCTATGATCTTATTGTATCTTTCACCGTCGGTAATGAACCCTCTCTGGTACTGGCTCACTATCTTGTCAACTTCCGCCTGCGCGCTCTCTATCTTTTTAGCCTTTTCTGCCGGTACGCTGAGGTCAGACACCGACATCGACGCTCCGGAAAGGGTCGATTCCTCAAAACCCAGCTTTTTCAGCCTGTCCAGGAGATTAACGGTCTCAAGATGCCCTTTGACCGAGTAGCATTCGGAAATAACATCGCTGACCTTCTTCTTGTTCATGGGCTCGTTATAGTAAGGTAGATCGTCGGGGAGGATCTTGTTGAAAAGTACCCGTCCAACCGTGGTCTCGATGGTCTCACCCTTTATACGCACCTTGATCTTGGCGTGCTTATCCACCTGCTCGTTCTGGTACGCCATGATACACTCGTCCTCGCTACCGAACATCATCCCCTCGCCCTTCGCCCCGACACTTTGCTTGGTCAGGTAATAAGCGCCCAGGACTATATCCTGCGAAGGCGTGGAGATCGGTCTTCCATTAGCGGGTGAGAATATGTTATTAGAAGCGTTCATTATGAGCCTTGCTTCCATCTGGGCTTCCATGGAAAGCGGAAGATGTACGGCCATCTGGTCCCCGTCAAAGTCCGCGTTGAACGCGGCACAGACCAACGGATGTATCCTTATGGCCTTACCCTCGATAAGCCTCGGCTGGAAAGCCTGTATCCCGAGCCTGTGGAGTGTTGGGGCCCTGTTGAGAAGCACCGGATGATCCTTGATGACCTCGTCAAGGATGTCCCATACTTCGGGGTTCTCCTGCTGGACCATCTTCTTGGCGCTCTTTATCGTGTGTACGAACCCTTTATCTCTCAGTTTCCTTATTATGAACGGCTGGTAAAGCTCGAGCGCCATCACCTTAGGCAGACCGCACTCATGCAGCTTGAGTTCAGGCCCTATAACTATAACGCTCCTGCCTGAATAGTCCACCCTCTTACCAAGAAGGTTCTGGCGAAAACGACCCTGTTTACCCTTGAGCATGTCTGCCAGGGACTTGAGCGGACGTCCACCGGAGCCTACCACCTCACGCCCGTGCCTTCCGTTATCAAAAAGCGCGTCAACAGCCTCCTGGAGCATTCTTTTCTCGTTGCGCACGATGACCTCAGGAGCCTTAAGCTCCAGAAGTTTTTTCAGACGGTTGTTCCTGTTTATCACGCGCCTGTAAAGATCGTTAAGGTCACTGGTAGCGAAACGCCCTCCCTCAAGAGGCACAAGCGGCCGAAGGTCCGGCGGTATAACGGGTATCATGTCCAATATCATCCATTCAGCGTCGTTCCCGCTGCGTCTGAAGGTTTCCACGACCTTCAGCCTCTTCATTAGCCGGTTCCTGGTATTAAGGTCCTTCTTCTCGGCCATTTTGGCCATAAGGTCCGCGGCTATGGTATCAAGGTCAAGCTGCCGGAGAAGTTCCCTTACCGCTTCCGCGCCCATCATAGCCTTGAATTTGCTGCCATACTTCTCCCGGGCCTCCACATACTGGTCCTCGGTCAACATCTCCTGTACCTTGAGAGGCGTGTCACCCTGGTCGATCACAACATATTGCTCGTAATAAAGCACCCTTTCGAGATCCCTCATCTTCATATCAAGCAGATTTGCCATCCTTGAAGGTATAGCCTTGAAGAACCATACATGTGATACCGGCGCGGCCAGTTTTATGCATCCCATTCTTTCCCGACGCACGCTGGACTTGGTCACCTCGACGCCACAACGGTCACATATTATACCCTTATGCTTTATCCGCTTATATTTGCCACAGTTACATTCATAATCCCGGGTAGGCCCGAATATCCTCTCACAAAAAAGGCCATCCCTCTCAGGCTTAAGCGTACGGTAATTTATCGTTTCGGGTTTTTTTACCTCGAACATGATAGTACGATTACCTACCTTACGCGTAGCCCATTCCTTTATCTTATCCGGAGAAGCTATCTGTATGCGAACTGTATCGAACTTATTCACTTTGCGCAACATATTATTTACTCCCCTATGCCTGTTCCGGTTTCTCGTTCTGTTCCAACTGAACGTCAAGAGCCAGACTCTGAAGCTCTTTAATGAGAACGTTGAACGACTCCGGTGTACTTGGTTCAAGCATATTCTCGCCCTTGACTATCGTCTCGTATATCTTGGTTCGTCCCACGACATCGTCACTTTTTACCGTCAATAGTTCCTGTAGCGTATATGCCGCGCCATAAGCCTCTAGGGCCCAGACTTCCATTTCCCCGAATCTCTGGCCTCCGAACTGTGCCTTACCACCGAGTGGCTGCTGGGTCACCAGAGAATACGGGCCTATGGACCTGGCGTGCATTTTATCGTCGGCCAGATGCGCGAGCTTCATCATATATATGTATCCAACGGTCACAGGCTGATCGAACTCCTTACCCGTATATCCGTCCCGGAGCGTTATCTTACCCGAGACAGGCAGTTTGGCCCTCTCCATGGCCTTACTGATATCCGTTTCCCTGGCGCCGTCGAACACAGGCGTCGTGAATTTGCATCCCAGCACCTTTGCCGCCCATCCAAGCTGTGTCTCCAGAAGCTGACCGATATTCATACGGCTGGGTACACCAAGCGGGTTCAGCACGATATCAAGCGGCGTTCCATCCGGCAGATACGGCATGTCCTCCACGGGCAATATCTTCGCGATAACACCCTTGTTCCCGTGGCGCCCGGCCATCTTGTCCCCGGCCTGCAGCTTTTTCTTGCTGGCGACATATACCGTTATCCTCCTGAGCACCCCAGGAGGAAGCTCGTCACCGTGTTTTATCCTGTCCAGGTCCCGGTCCATCTCGGACATGGTCTGCTCTATCTGGCCATTTATGGTCATTACGATGTTGTTTATCTTGGCCTGGAGCTTTTCATCGTTCTCCACGTATATACTTTCAAGGTCCGCTTTCTTGAACTTGTCGAGGTCGCTCTCGGCAACGATCTTCCCTGCCTTGATCAGCGGCTTACCCGTATCGACATCTTCCAGGTCGTTCATCAGCTTCTTGCCCACCAGTTTCTGGTGCACCCTCTCGGCTTTTCTTTCCTCAAGGCTGGCAAGTATGTTGTTATACCCCTCTTTGACTATCTTCAGCTCCTTATTGTCCTGCTTACGCTGCTCTTTCGTCAGGGTCTTCCTGTTCTTCCTGGAAAGCTCTTTGACATCGACTATTATACCGTTCACTCCGGAAGGTACTCTTAAAGAGACATCCTTGACGTCACCCGCTTTTTCGCCGAATATGGCGCGCAAAAGCTTCTCTTCCGGGGAAAGTTCGGTCTCCGATTTAGGCGCCACTTTACCGACCAGTATGCTGCCCGGGCCCACTTCCGCCCCCATCCGTATTATGCCGCTCTCGTCCAGGTTCTTGAGCGCGTCATCGCCTACGTTAGGTATGTCACGGGTTATCTCCTCGTTACCAAGCCGGGTATCCCTGGCCTCGCATTCAAAACGATGTATATGTATGGATGTATACGCGTCTTCCTTAAGCAATTTCTCGCTGATGAGTATGGCATCCTCAAAATTGTAACCTCTCCACGACATGAATCCCGCCAGCACGTTCCTGCCCAGCGCGAGTTCTCCATCTTCCGTGGCTATACCATCGGCTAATATATCGCCTTCGTTCACGGAGTCACCCAGCTTAACGATAGGTCTCTGGTTAACACATGTCCGTGCGTTGGTCCTCTGGAATTTCTTTAACTTATACCTGTCCGTACCTATTACAACCTCCAAAGCGTCCACCTTGGATATTTTCCCACCCCTTTTGGCTATTACCACGGCGCCGGAATCCCTGGCCGAACGATACTCAAGTCCCGTGCCTACGAGCGGCGCTTCGGGGAAGAGAAGAGGTACTGCCTGGCGTTGCATGTTCGATCCCATGAGCGCCCTGTTGGCGTCATCATGTTCCAGGAACGGTATAAGTCCCGCGCATACGCTTACGAGCTGCAAAGGAGATACATCCATGTACTGGACATCCTTTACGTCAGCGACGATAAAATCATCCTTGAACCTGGAGAACACTTTATCGCTCTTGAAATGTCCTTTGCCGTCAAGTTCACTGTTGGCCTGCGCTATGATGTAATTATCCTCAATATCGGCTGAAAGGTACTCTACATCATCCAGGACGCGACCGTTCTGGACCTTTCTGTAAGGAGTGACCAGGAATCCGAACCTGTCCACACCGGAATACGTGCTCAAAGAGTTGATAAGACCTATGTTCGGACCTTCCGGGGTTTCAATGGGACAAAGCCTGCCGTAGTGGGAATAATGCACGTCCCTGACCTCGAACCCGGCTCTTTCCCTGTTCAGGCCTCCCGGCCCGAGGGCACTGAGCCTCCTTAGATGAGTAAGTTCCGCCAACGGGTTTGTCTGGTCCATGAACTGGGAAAGCCTGCCGCGCGCGAAAAAATCATGGATAACACTTGTAATAAGCTTCGTGTTCACGAGATTATGGGGCATTACATCCTCCATCTCGTACACGCTCATTCTTTCCTTGGCCACCCTTTCGACCCTTGCCATGGATATACGTATCTGGTTCATCAGCTGTTCGCCCACACATCTTACGCGTCTGTTACCCAGATGGTCGATATCGTCTATGCTCTTAGTCCCGGCTTTTATTTCCAGAAGCGTGTTTATGGCCCTTACAAGCACCCCGGAGTCCAAAAGCCGCGCGCTAAGAGGACGGTCCAGATTAAGCTTGCGGTTGATCATCCGCACACCGACCTCGGTAAGATCATACCGCTTTTCATCGAAGAACATCTCGTTTATGAGGTCCTGCGCCGATTCAAGCGTCGGAGGATCGCCCGGTCTTAATTTCCTGTACACCTCAAGATACGCTTCTTCCCTGGTCTTCGTCCCGTCATGCTCGAGGGTCTTGATTATCTCCTTGGGTATGTCCTGTAGCAGTTTTATCTCGCGCACCTTGCTTCTCCAGATGCGCTCTGCTACGGATGACGTTATCTTTTCCGTATGCTGGGCTATTATGGATGATGATTCCTCGTCGACTATATCCTCGGCAAGCACTCTTCCTACGAGGTCTTCACACTGTTTTTGCCGGGTCAAGGTAACGGGTTCCACTCCGCCGAACGCCTTCAGGATCTCTTCATCCCGGGACAATCCAAAAATGCGAAGGAACGTGGTCGCGAGGAACTTCCTTTTCCTGTCGATGTACACATACAGAAGATCGCTCTTGTCAAAAAGGAACTCTATCCATGCCCCTCTGTCGGGGATCAGCCTAGCGGAGAAGATGGACTTGCCGCCCGTCGAGGAACTTTCCTCGAAAGATATGCCCGGAGAACGATGCAGCTGGCTTACCACTACCCTCTCATCCCCGTTGATTATGTAGGTCCCGATATCGGTCATTAGCGGGACCTCTCCCACATAGACCTCCTGCTCCTTCATCTCGGTCTCGAGCTTAAGGCGCAATTTGATCCTCAGCGGTGCCGCGAAGGTCAAAGACCTTCTCTTGCATTCTTCGATGTCATACTTGGGTTCCTTTATCTCGTAATAAAGGTACTCCAGACGGTATTTCCCGTCCTGACTGACTATCGGGAACACTTCCCTGAAAAGGGCTTCCATCCCCTTGTTCTCTCTCTTGGTCTTCGGGGCGTCCTTCTGCAGGAATTCCGCGTAAGAATCTATCTGGATCTTTATGAGGTTCGGGATATCAAATATATCCTTCAACCTGGCATAACTTTGGCGCTGGACTGCAACAGCCATTGTTTATCACTTCTCCTATTTTTTTCGGTATCAACGTCATTCATACCGCACATCCACGGGCCAAGCTACCCTTGGATCGGAGCATGACCCCCAAGGAAATAACTTTACGGTTATTTCAGCTCGATCTTGGCGCCAGCTGCTTCCAGCTGCTTCTTCATCTTTTCGGCTTCTTCCTTGGTGACGTTCTCCGCTATTTCTTTCGGAGCCGATTCTACAAGGTCTTTCGCTTCCTTAAGGCCAAGATTGGTCAAAGCTCTTACTTCCTTGATAACGTTGATCTTCTTGTCGCCAGCTGAGGCCAGAACGACCGTGAATATGGTCTTTTCTTCTTCAGCCGCAGCAGCCGCGGGAGCAGCGCCACCGGCTATCGCTACCGCGGGAGCCGCGGCGGATACGCCGAACTTGTCTTCAAGGGCTTTAACCAGATCGGAGAGCTCAAGCACGGTCATACCCTCTATCGTGCCGATCATCTCTTCCATCTTGGCGGAAAGCTTCACCTTAGGCTTGGTCTCTTCAGCGACCGCGGTAGCCTCTTCTTGTTTTTTCTGTTCCTCTGTCATCTCATGTCCTCCTTATTTATCGCTTTCTTCCTTTTTATCTTTTACAGCGTTTATCGCGTATAAAAGACTCCTTAAAACACCGGATAGAACGCTGACAAATCCGGTTATAGGCGCGTTCATCGTGCCGAGCACCATAGCTATGAGCTGTTCGCGTCCCGGCAATTCAGAAAGCTCCTTTATCCTTGCACCCTCCAGCACCTGTCCGTCCAGGTACCCTCTGGATACAACAAAACCTTTATTCTGCTTCGAGAACTCCACCATTATCTTGGCGATCTTCACGGGTTCTTCCGATATAACCCCTAACCCAAGCATCTTTTTGTCGTTCAAAGTCCCGTCAAGCCCATCAATGCCCATTTCCTTGAGCGCTAAGCGCGTTATGCGGTTCTTGATGACCACATACTTGGACCCGGAGCGTTTCATTTGCTTTCTGAGAACATCTATCTCGGACGCCTTAATGTTTTCCAGGCTGGCCACAAAGAAGCCCTTGTTATCGGTCAAGATGGTCTTGACCTCATTAAGCATCTTTTCCCTTACTTTTTTCCCGTATTTATCGACCATGATCCTATCCTTCCCTGAACTGGTTCTTTTCAAGCTTTATCCCCGGCCCCATAGTGGAACTTATCGAGATGGACTTCACGTTCTGACCCTTCTGCAGTTTCGGACTGCTCATGATCACGGATCGGACGAATGCCGTTACATTGTCCATGAGAGCTTCCTCGCTGAAAGAAAGCTTGCCTACCGGACCTGTTACTCCGGATTGTTTATCCATCCTGTATTCTATCTTACCCGCTTTAAGCTCTTTTACCGCTTTGGCTATCTCGGTCGTGACCGTACCCGACTTAGGGTTGGGCATGAGGCCCCTGGGACCCAGCACCTTGCCCAGTTTAGCGAGATCCTTCATCATATCGGGAGTGGTAACAGCTACATCGAAATCCAGCCATCCTTCGGATACCTTTTTCAGAAGGTCGTCCCCGCCCACGAAATCCGCTCCGGCACTTTGCGCTTTTTCCACGAAATCTCCCTTGCAGAATACCGCTACACGGGTCTTCTTGCCCGTACCATGTGGCAGCGTAACAGTACCTCTTATGGGCACCGTCGCCTGGTCCACATTAAGGTGCAGCGCTACTTCCACTGTCTGGTCGAACTTCGTAGCAGGCGCTTTCTTCAAAATAGCGATGGCTTCCTTGATCCCGAGCTCTTTCACTTCCTTGACTAGCTCGTTCATCGCTTTAGCTCTCTTAGTTAACCTGGCCATGTATCATCTCCTGATTGATGTTATTTAGGTATCATTCCTCAACAACTTCTATGCCCATGCTGCGGGCGGACCCTTTTATGATCTTTACGGCGTTATCTATATCAACAGCGTTAAGGTCCTCCATCTTATCTTTCGCTATCTGTTTTACCTGTTCAAGCGTGACCTTACCCACTTTTTCCGCTTTAGGGTTGCCACTGGCCTTGGCAAGCCCGGCCGCCTTCTTCAATAGCACGCTCGCCGGCGGGCTTTTAATAATAAAGTCAAAAGTCCTGTCTTCATAAAGGCTTATAACAACGGGGAGCACCAAGCCCTGTCTGTCCTTGGTGCGTTCGTTGAACTGTTTACAAAAATCCATTATGGGTATCCCATGTTGCCCAAGAGCGGGACCTACGGGAGGTGCCGGGTTCGCCTGTCCACCCGGACAATAAAGTTTTATTTTGGTCTTGAGTTTTTTCGCCATTTTGCTGAACCCCTTTACATTAAATTCTTTCGATCTGCCATGCCTCCAGATCGACCGGTGTAGGCCTGCCGAATATGGATATCATCACTTTTATACGACCTTTTTCCAGGTTCGCCTCTTCCACGGTACCGGTGAAATTCTTGAAAGGCCCTTCTTTGACCCTTACGGCCTCGCCTTCCTTGAAAAGTACCTTTGGTACCGGTTTGGCCTTCGCTTCTTTTGTCTGGTCTATTATCTCGCTCACTTCTTCATCCGCGAGAGGTACCGGCCGAGTACGCGTACCCACGAAACCCGACACACCCGGAGTGTTCTTTACAACGTACCAGCTTTTATCGTTAAGCTCCATCTCCACGAGAATATATCCAGGAAAGAATTTACGTTCGGATATCCTTTTCTCCCCCTGCCTGACCTCCGCGACCTTCTCCGTGGGAATAAGTATACTGCTTATGAATTCCTTGCTCGCGGGATCGTTCTTTAGCCTGTTCTCCAGAGCTTTCTTGGCGGAAAGTTCTTTACCCGTAAGAGTATGGACCACATACCATTTTTTTGCCATTAGAATACCCCGCCTATTAGGAGATGGATCACGCGTGACAAGATCACGTCACAGATGCCGATAAAGATCGCCAGCAACAACACCGACACAAGGACCACCACTGTCGAACTGATAAGTTCGTCCCTTGACGGCCACGCCACTTTTTTCATCTCGGTCTTGACATCACTCAGGAATCTAGTTATTCCAACCATCTTATACCTTTTTCGGTTATCTTTCCTATATATCTATCTCCACATAACCCGAGCACACCCTATATCCTACCACTCGCAACAGCAAGCAGGCTGTTTCCATGGCAGGAGAGACAGGCCTCGAACCTGCAACCCCCGGTTTTGGAGACCGGTGCTCTGCCAATTGAGCTACTCTCCTAACGCTTGACTTCCTTGTGAACAGTATGTTTCCTGTCATACTTGCAGAATTTATTTACCTCAAGTCTGTCAGGACTGTTCTTCCTGTTCTTCGTCGTAGAGTAATTGCGCCTTTTGCAGGTCTCGCACTGTAAGGCTATTATCTCAACTACATCTTTTTTCTTGGCCATGTTGCCACTCCATGTATGGTATTTTTTGGCCCGTGTCGCTTTCGTGCTTCACGGGCCAGTCAAGATCATTTATTTTATGCCAGTATCTCTGATATTACACCCGCTCCTACCGTACGTCCGCCTTCCCTTATGGCGAACCTGAGCTCTTTCTCCAGCGCTACCGGCGTTATAAGCTCTACTTCTATCGATACGTTGTCGCC
>JAQUQS010000001.1:67003-238508 GCA_028715965.1 Candidatus Omnitrophota bacterium
TTCGCCAGGTACGTCGTTATCGCTGCCGTTAACGTCGTCTTGCCATGGTCAACGTGACCTATCGTTCCAATGTTCAGATGCGGCTTGTTACGTTCAAATTTTTCCTTGGCCATCACTTACCTCCTTGGATTAGTGCTTTGAAATATCCTTTCCTTTGCACTTATTTTTTCGAGGGTTTTTCGCATATTTATTCCCGCAACCATCCGGGACTTCCTTGCCTGGAGCCCACGGCCGGATTTGAACCGGCGACCCCGTCCTTACCATGGACGTGCTCTACCGACTGAGCTACATGGGCGACCAAAAAATTTTTCTATATACTATTAATAGACAGTAAACTTCCCCATTTGCTTGACTTACGTCAGCATTTGAGTAAGTTAATACCATCTATTGCATAGTATTATAGAAATGTCGGAGTATAGATTTTATCAAAAAAGTTTTTTATGTCAAGCAGTATTTGTATTTTTTTGTATTTTGACGGTTTTTTAGGCACCGAAACGGGCTAGCAGGCGTCTCCCATTACAAGGTCAAGACCACTCAGGGCAAGAACCTTGCCGTGCTGATACCTCCCCGGATAAGTACCAATAGCGTTCTTGTCATACCCGGTCCTTGTACGCGGCATATCTATCGAAGGGGCCCGCGTATCCCGCCCCCCCCTCCAAGCTATACATTATGTTCTTTCCTATTAATCACATCAGGGGGCAAAACGCTGGTTGTTGCTCTAGCCCAAAAGTCCCCCATCCCCTGAGCTTTCCCTTTCTACTTCATGGCTTTATGGTAAGGTCCCTTTAATTAAACTTAAATGGGACCTTTGTGAGCGACCTGTTATGACCCCATAGATATTTCCCCGGAGAAAGAGGCCGGATGCCTTAGGCGGCCTTGAGGAATTCCTGGATATGCTCGTGTAGCTCTGTCAACGCGTTGATATTTACCATGCCGACAGGCGGCAGGAACCATTCAAGGGCCCTGTTAAGTCTTTGTACCCCGTCCTGGCTTATTAGATATCCCACTATCTCATCTGTAAGCTTATCCTCTCCACGGGCCTCAAGATAAAGGGACTTAAGCTTTGATACGATATGAGGCCTTATTTCCGCCAGGTCCTCACTAGCGCCCTTTTCCCCCTCCCTGACCCTGCGCTCAGCGGCCACCAATACGGCCTTGGCCAATCCGATCATGAAAGCCGATTCAAAATTATTCAGATTGACCTGTGAACTGGCGGCGCTGTTCGGACCTTCAAGCGCTACCGGATACTGGTTGTCCAATAGTTCCATCTCCTCGTCCCTTATCCATTCGAGCATATAAGTGGACGTAATAGGCACCTCTATGCCCTCTGGTGAACCCATCTTTTCCTTCTCGCCCTTAACGCGTACGCGTCCGGGCTCACCTTCAGGCAGGCCCTCGCCCAGAAGCCCAGCCCTTATATCATCATCGACGAACAGGAAAGATCCCTCCCTTATGGTCTTGATCACTTTATCCATGAACTCCCCGGGATCAGGGGAACTATCCATCAGCCTTTTAACATCATAAGGCAGTTCTTCCATCCCCAGGCCTTCCTTTGTCCTCATCCCCCTGGTAAAGATAAAATTAACGTTCTTCATGCATCCGCATAGCATGATGAGATAGGCCAGGGTCTCGGCATTGGCGTCTACATCCTCCTCTATCTTGGATACAAGCGATACATCGATCACGATGTCTACCGGAGGAAGAGTCTCCCCCTCCTCAGCGCTTTTAGCGATATCCTGCATGCCTTTTACTACCGCCCTGTAAAGGCTGAGGGACTCTTTGTTCAGATATTCGAGTTTATCCTTAAGGTTCTCGACATATTGTTTATGCCTTTCCTCGTTGGCCTGCTTGACCAGTCTTAACAGACCGCTACCTACATTCGGCGCCGTATATTCCCTTCCCAGCTTGGGATATGCCCCAAGGACACGGCCTTCCTGGAAGACCAGGGCCGCGCGGCCTGACCCATAGCTCGTTGTCATACCCACATCCACGTCCACTATGCTTTTCTCTCCATCGCTATCCGTTATGACCCCGAGACGTCCCTCTTCCTGGAACGGGTGCGGATCATGGAAAACCACCTCATCAAACGGCATCCAGTCCATGGCCAGAAGACTCACTTTGGAAAAATAATAATCCGCTATGCCCCAGATATTATCATTAATGATCCCGGGCGCCGAGCTAAATATCACGCTGTCGAACCTGTTACTACGCGCGGAGTCCCTGAGCGTATCGTTAACGGCATACGAGAAAGTATCCGGATCACTTATATCCCCGACATATTCCGCCTGGAACGCGTCAACAAGCCCCGGCAATATGACCCCGTGCGTGAACACCTTACCGCCAAGAGAATACGCCCCGATAAGGTTACCGTTCCTGATATCCTCCCGTATCATCCCGACAAGTTCCCTGTCGTTATGCCATAACGCCTCGTTGAACCCGCGGATCATATCCTCTCTCCGCAGCCTCTCCGCCTGGCCTTTCCATCTGCCTCTGGCATGTTTATAAAGGTAAAAGAGCTCATGGTTCCCTATAAGCCTTACAACCTGGCCACTGGCGGTATTGGCCTTCACCTGCAGCATACGCAAATACTTGAAAGCCTCAATGGATTTTTCTCCTCTATCAACCACATCCCCGCCCTGGATAAGACAGGCATCTCCGCCCGTCCATATATCCTCTTTCCCATCGGGGTCGTCACCTCTCTTTATGACACCAGTATTTTCCAGTATATTCCTGAACGCATCCAGGTCCCCGTGGATATCCCCCACTACGACCACACGCCTATCCACGCCACTTAGCGGTTTTACGCGGGGGATCTCCTCATACTCCCACAATGCGGATAATCCCTGCGCGGGAACATCCGCATCCTTTTCTTCGCGTTTCTCCCCCCTGGGAGGGGCCGCGGGCCTCTTGTCCGCATCTTCCCCTTCCGCGATCGGCGCCTCACTTGCCGCGGCGTTTTCAACAGGCGCCGTTATTTCCCAGACGATATCGAAAGGATAAGGCGAGGGTGTGCTGTTCCAGTATATTTTATCCGGAAGGACCACCGGCTCACCATACCGGCCTGACACCACCTTTACGATATCGGACCTGTTAGAAGTTATGTTCCCTTCGTTATCAAGGGTAGGCAGGCAAAGATGCATGTACCCTCCGGCTTCCTTAATGCGCAAAAGCGCTTTCTCTATGAGAGGATATACCTCTCGCGCCTTTACTTCGGAAAGATATTCGGTACTCGGTTCTATCCCCGGGACCGTGAGGACTTTCTCTCCGCCCACTTCCGCCTCTACAAGATGAACGTATCCCGCTACCCGCCTGTTCCTGGTATCGTACATTTCCAGAAGGAAGAATTTATCGCTCTCCCAGAGACTGTCGTCCTGGGCCACGCACACACCAGCATTAAGCCCCCATAACCCGTGAGGCATACCTTTCACCACCCTGAACTCAAGTACTGAGGAACGTTCGTCGCTGATCTCGTCGAACTTTTCCCTTTCCCGGGATATCATCTCGACCGTCCCGGATAAGAGTTCCTCTATTATATCTTTATGGGCCATGGCCCTGAACGTCGGCCTGGATAACATTATATCCCTTATAAGGCCCTTGAGTTCCGGTATCTCTATTATGCTTATCAGTTTGTCCTCTACCTCATTAGCATCAAGCCCCGTAAGTACGTTACTCAGTGATGCCCGTCTTGCCTCGTCAGCCTGCCGGCTCATCCATATACCGGTAACGGTCCTCTTGACCGCGTTCGGATCAGAAAGTTTCCGGCCTTCCAGCAATTTTTGGCGGGGAAGCTTGTCCTGGTCGATCTCCTTCAGTTCTTTTTTCAGAATGGCCCCAAGGTTATCCTTATCGGAAAAGATCTGTTCTATGAGCAAAAGATCATAATATGACGCCCCTTCAACGGCGTTGACCTTCTGTCTTATTACCTCATCATGGGACGCGAACAGGCAGAGCGCTCTCAGGCATTCTTCCTGTTTGGACGCGTCCCCACCGGAGGAGAAGAACGCCTCAAGCGCCGCCAGGAACTTTTCCCGGTCACGGTAACGTGCCGCGGCCTCATCCTCCTCTGCACTAGCCCTCAGGACCGACAGCATGTCCCTTATCTTGTTATCCGGGTCTACCTTTTCACCCTTCCTCAGCCTCCACTGTACTATCGGTATCGCGTCCTCTTCCCCGTCGCCAAAATCCCTGTTACGCAGTGGTTCCGGGACATCATTACGTCTGTCACCGGAATATATCCTTCTACTTAGAAGGGATAGCACTTCGCCCTTCTTGACAAAAGACGCGCCGGAAAGAGGGATACGCATCTGCACGGCGGCAAGCAACATCTCCTCTCTCTGTGGCATATCATATCCGGCGAACATGTCGGAGGTAAGGAACGCGTCTATTTCCGCTTTTCCCACCGCATCTATTGAAACGTCCTCGGCGAACCCGGCAAGGGTTTCCAGGACCTGTTCGCCTTTTTCATGGTACATCTTGTATAAAAGCGGAGAGAAACCGTTCATCCTTCCGGAAAAACGCAAAACGGCGTTCTTATCTTCCGTTGACATCACCGCCGGGAGCATGCCTGAAGCCATCCCCTCGGTCACTCCCTCCAGTACGTTAAAGGCCAGGGACCTTCGCTCCTTTATTATGGTGTTATAAAAGTCCATATGGTCCACCAGGTCGGCTCCGCGTTCCTTAAGCGCCTCCAAACATCCGCGTCCCAATATAAGCCCCAGGATCTTGGGCCTGTTATAATCCGTACTATTACCGCAAATGGAAAGAAGCGTTCTATTCAGAGCAGGCCATGCCCTGTAGACACTCCACCGGCCATATACGGAAAAAAGGTTCTCAATGCCGGCGAACAACTCTTTTTTGGCCGTTCCGGCGTCCGCCCCCAAAGCGGACAACTGTTTTCCCAGCGCCCTCAGTCTCAACCTGATGTACCCCGGGGCATCTCTCGATGTGATCTGGTCCATGAAGAACGGCAGCACCTGATACATATACGGTATAAGTTCCGTATCCGCCTCACTGAATTCCGAAAGGCCTTTCCCGATCTCGATCAGGTCGACTTCGAACGCCATGCTGCTATTTGCCCGCAGATCGTCCGCGAACATGGGTAGCCCTTTTGATAATACATATCCCGAACGTTCTCCCGCGATGACCGCCGTTTCCACCACGGCCTGCCAGTGTTCCCGCACGCTTTCCTCTCCGAACGCCCGCAACATACCGGGTATACCTCTATCGAACAGCATGTGCGCCCCATCGGGATCACCATACGCGGCCGCGGCCATCCTTATAATGTCCTTACCGAAACTCACCAGGTTCTCTCTTGTCCTTACGGGATCCCCCTTTTCCACTATCATGTATCCTATCGCCGGCAAGGTACTTTCCAGGACAGGTACCGCGACCCCATGCTCCAGGGAACCTCCTATCACCATGATCTCTTCCCAGTACTCCTTTATGAAATCCTCGCCAAAAGCCCTCTTCAAAGCGCTCATACCCCTGGAATAAATATCTCCGGCCGAACGGCTGTCCCCCGCGGCCTTGCCCATATTAAGCATGTCCATGGCCCTTCGTTCAAAACGCTCAAGCGTGGCATCGAGATCCCCCTCTACCCTGGCCGCATTGAACGCGCATATAAGCCCCGTTTCGAACCTGTCGGGACCGTAAGCGTGCCTGGTGGCTGCATCACCAATGGTGAAAAGACCCTGGGTCCCATCCCCGGCCTTTTCAGCTATTCGTATGAGCACATCGCTTATCCTGGCCAGATATACCGCTCTTTTTTGCGGATCCTGGCTGGAATATATCTCATCAAGAAATCCTGAATCCAGGCTATAGAAGATCGGCAGACCATCGCTGAGCACATAACAGGAATTCCTCCCGGCCCTGGCACATATATCCTGGATTTCCTCCCAATGCTCCTTTATTATCTCAATACCGATCGAGCCGGGAAACCCTTCCTGGAAAAGTCGCCACGCGTTATCCTCGGCCTGTACCCCCGCATTGAGCATCTCAGCCCAATGCGCCGCGATGAACCCTGCCCCGAACCTGCGTACTCCTTTTAGGCTGTACTCGAAGAAATGTCCGGCACCATCCCCCATAGCGTTCGTAAGCTCGACAAGGTCCTCGTCCACCCCTGCCCATATCAATATCTCCCTTACCTCGGCATCTAATGCCGAGAATCGCCGCGCGCCTTTTGCGATGAGCGGGTATATCATGGCATCATACGCCTTTTCGGCGCTTATACTGCGTATGCTACGCGTGAGCCTTCTGTCAATATCCTCAAAAACGCGTCTCTGTAGTATCCTTAAAAGATAATGCTGGTTCTTTTCCCTATCGAACCAGTACTGGTCGTTCTCCAACCACACCTCGCCATTATCCCTGAGATCGTCCATAGCATCTGAAACATCGATCGGGCCGAACTGGACGCCGTCTACCGTCGCGTATAGTTCTTCTGACGCCTTATCGAACCTCAAGGCCAGTTTCCCGCTGGACACAAGATATTCCCCTATCTCATGGATCACCGCCATGAACCTGTCCGGATAAAGCTCTTTGTTTATTGCTATAATACTGCCTCCCGGGTGGGCGAGACCGAACATGTCCCCATATAGCTCAGCATAGAACACGACCCGTACGTCATCAGGAAAAGCGTTCATCATGGCACCGACTAGATCTTTGTTATCTATCGCGTTCTCAACTATTGCCCGCTTGTTGACCGGCGGGCTTTTATCCGTCACATGCAGTACGAATTTTTCCGTGAACACGCTATCTTTCTCGGATACCATGACACCGATAGAGTCCGGGCCATCCTTCCCTTCTCCTATTATTATATTTTCCACATCGTACTGTTTCCCTATCTGGGGCACGGTCGAATACGCCGGCGCCGGATATCCCGGTATAGGCAATAGCATCTGGGGTGAAATATCCTGTCCGTTCATGCCCCTCACCTCGTCTACAAGGTCCATGGCGTCTCCCCATGAGATCACATAGAACAGGTTGTAATTCCTGTCGTCCTTGCTGTCTATATACTCAACCTGCGGATCATCTATTTTCCTGAACCTTATGTCCCCCCGCCTGAAGAACCTTTCCGCGTCACTATCCGCGGGATGCACCACCATTATGGGTTTGTCGATATCCATGATCTCGAACATGGTCCTGCTCTCTTCGCCGCCGTTAAGGATATCGACATAACCAAGACGTGTCATTATGCTCTCAACGGATTTCGCCAGAAGTATCTTTCCCAACCCCATGCCCCTGTATCCACTTTCAATTTCCAGATAGTCCCCGAGATATCCTTCATACACACCCCTCAGGTCTTCGTCCATCACCATTATCGGGCTCCTGCCGCATACCGTGAGACCTATCATGCGCCCGGACTCATCCATCATCCTTACCAGGAAACGACTTCCTTCATCTTCTTCAGCCGGAGCTATGGATATCATCAATTGTTCCTTATCGAAATCCCTGCCGCCCTCGCCTACTCCTTCGAACCATTTATTAATGGCCTTCGTCATGGCCTCATACCCGTTTATCTCGGATACGAAATAGTTCTTGCCATTGACCGTGAAAGGTCCTTTTATGCCATCCGCTTTCCACCTGTCCCCCTCTTCTCCTACAGACGGCACGGCGCGTTTGGTCGACAATACCGGCTTTTTCTCAAGACTTTCCAATGCCCCCTTTTTATCCCGTACGACCATCCTGACCGGCCTCATCCAGACATCGGTATCTTCCCTGGCATAATACACATCTATGTCCAGCACATGTTCGCCCGTTTCGGGCAGGTACTGGTAGTCCTTAAGAACAGCTCCGGTCGTATAAACAACCCCTTTTATCCATCCATCAATGTCATACTGCCTGTCTTCCGGCGCGAAAACGACCGCTTCCGTGAACCTGCTTGGCCGTCTTTTGTCGATGATAAAGGCCCTTACATCGTAATATTTAGGCCCATATTCGGCTCCCCTGTGATAAAAGACCACTTCGAACGGACATTCCGGGATACTTCTGGCCCCGTGTACCGACGCTGAAGGCCCTATCCAGCCTATATCAGGATAATTCACGGACTTGTATTCCCTCATATCCTGCCAGGGACCATCCGGCCCCTTATATGAACACGCAAGGCGTATCGTGGAATTCCATCGTTCCTCGGGACGATATAACGCGTACCATACCCTCCTGCCTTTCTCGTCCCTGTACGGCGCGTTGAAAGGCGCGAAATTCTTTATGTTCTGTCCGGCGCATGGCCCGTCATTTATCAGTTTCTTGAGCGGGGTCCACTCCCAACTGAACTCCTCACCCTTGAGCTTCTTCGCCACATTCCCAAGAAGCGCTTTCCTGTCATGTGAGGTCACCGCGGAATACCACTCAACCTCTTTTTCCCCGTTCCTCTCGACCTCTCTTACAGCCGTAAGATAAACATATATACGCCCTCTGTATTCGAGCACCCTTGCGTCCTCAAGGAATTTGACCTGGGGATCAAGGGACAACAGCGCGCTGTTCTCCGGGGCCAGCAGATCGCGGTCTATCTCTATCATGCTATCTGTCTCGACATCGTGCACGTAAAGGCCTATCCTGGAATCAAGCATGGCAGGTATCTCGGGAATAGGGGTCTTGCCGGTCACTCTCCTGGCGAATATCAGGCGCTTTGTATCCGACAGCCCTTTCAGGTACTTCCCGCTCAGGACACCGGCGTTAAGTATATATTTTTCCTCGGACGGTTTCATTACCCTTCGGGCTTCGCCCGACTCGACCTTCACCTCGACATCTAACGGCTCATAACTTACGGGTTCAGGAAAAGGAAGCTCAGATTGGAAATATCCATTTTCCGCGCGCCGGATACTCTCCTGTACGGGAACAGGCTCTATGGACAGCTTACTTTCATCACTCTGCATTTCATTTATGCTGTTATAATATGAGTTAAAGCGGAATTTCTTCCCCCTGTTCTCTCCCCAGAGCACTTCAACATCAACGGTAGTCATAAAAACCGTTTCTCTGGGATCATATATCGCGCGCGGATCCGAGACTATACGCAATATGCGCGCCCGATCCGATGAGGGCCTGTCCCTTTTTATGGTCGTGAACCATTTATCTAATTCCGCGTTGATCTCGGAAAGGGATGGCAATTGCGCGTTGATATAAGCACTGTCCTTGCTTTTCTCGCACGCTTCGGAGAACTTCCTGATGATCGAAGCCAATATGATGGCGGTCTCTATCCGTAGCTGGTTCTCGTATTCGACATCGGGACTGCTTATTATGGGCTTGAATATTGACTGTACCTGAAGATCATGGGAATCCGGTTCGTAGGCATGTGCCGTATCGGGAGGAAAAGATATAGTGTTGATAAAAAAGACCGCAGCCACCATCCAATGTATAGCTCTACGGATGGTAGAGTTCGCTCCCCAGAAATACCTTCCTGCTTTTTCTAAATATTCCATAATACTATTGACTTTCTTAGTATTTATAACACTAACCCGCTAATAGTATACCATTTTCATTGGTTAGCTCAAAATAAAGCTGGTCGTCTTTTGTATCCTTAACAAAACGCTATATAACATTGCTGTTAAATTATATTGTATTATGGGGCAAATATATAGATATATTTCTACTTTTTGGGCGATCCTACCTCCACGGGCTTGGCCCCTGTCCATCCCTTATCGTTATTTCCAAGGCAAAACCTGTTTTAAACCCGGGGATATGCTTTCCGCAGTAAACTGTCCCCAGGATATAAACCATATGAAATGTGGACCGACCGATGGGCCAACGTGCTTTGCCCCTACTGCCTATACTTTCAGGGGCCCCAGCGCGAGTAGCGTACACGAACGAGAAAATAAGGAAAAACCCCTGTTTTTCATGATTTTTGAGTGAGTTTACGCGGGCCGTAGGCCCCAGATAAGATATGGGTAGACCGACCGAGGATGACCTGGGGCATGGTTCCCGGGAAATGTCGAAATCCTGGAGAGGTTTCGACCGTAATGTCCGAAGGCGTGTCGCGAGGTCCCCCGAGCGACCGATGGGCCAACGTGCTTTGCCCCTACTGCCTATACTTTCAGGAGCCCCAGCGCGAGTAGCGTACACGAACGAGAAAATAAGGAAAAACCCCTGTTTTTCATGATTTTTGAGTGAGTTTACGCGGGCCGAATGGCCGACCAGTGAAAACTGGAGCGAGCAACTGAGGACGTAATGTCCGAAGGCGTGTCGCGAGGTCCCCCGAGCGACCGATGGGCCAACGTGCTTTGCCCCTACTGTTTACACTTTCAGGGGCCCCAGCGCGAGTAGCGTACACGAACGAGAAAATAAGGAAAAACCCCTGTTTTTCATGATTTTTGAGTGAGTTTACGCGGGCCGTAGATCTAAGATAAGATATGGGTAGACCGACCGAGGATGACCTGGGGCATGGTTCCCGGGAAATGTCGAAATCCTGGAGAGGTTTCGACCGTAATGTCCGAAGGCGTGTCGCGAGGTCCCCCGAGCGACCGATGGGCCAACGTGCTTTGCCCCTACTGCCTATACTTTCAGGAGCCCCAGCGCGAGTAGCGTACACGAACGAGAAAATAAAGAAAAACCCCCGTTTTTCATGATTTTTGAGTGAGTTTACGCGGGCCGTAGGCCCCAGATAAGATATGGAGCGAGCAACTGAGGACGTAATGTCCGAAGGCGTGTCGCGAGGTCCCCCGAGCGACCGATGGGCCAACGTGCTTTGCCCCTACTGCCTATACTTTCAGGAGCCCCAGCGCGAGTAGCGTACACGAACGAGAAAATAAAGAAAAACCCCCGTTTTTCATGATTTTTGAGTGAGTTTACGCGGGCCGTAGGCCCCAGATAAGATATGGAGCGAGCGATGGGAATCGAACCCACGTAGGAAGCTTGGAAGGCTTCTGCACTACCATTGTGCTACGCTCGCCCTTATGTAGCGACCATTTTACATGATTTAATATACATCATTTCAATGGGTTGTCAACAATAATGTACCCAAGTAAGAGCGATATCAGCGCAATATCAGTTTGGCAGCACTTGTTTTTCAGCTGTTTATAACCCTCTTATATAGAGCCCTTACCTGATCCCTGTAATAAGAGTCAAAGGCATGTTTTATAGCCTCTTTGGGGACCGCCCTCCTCATTCCATCCTCCGTCCTTTTTTTCTCTCTTTTTCTTTCACTTAGAGTGACTTTGTGCATGTGAAGTTTTCCCGGCATTATTCCTCCCCTTTCCTTACTTTTCTGAAAACAACACTTCCGTCATGCTGAACAACGAATATCACCTTATCCCGGTTATGTATACCGAAATATCCCTGAAGAGCCTTTGGTATGAAGATCTGGCCTCTGTCAGATACGGTCGCTTTGAATTTGAAATAGTTACTCACGGGCATGCTAACTCCTAAAAAGTATTCAACAAGTATAAAATAAGTATACAACAAGTATAAATACTTGTCAAGTAGGCACAAAAAAAAGAGCGGCAGAACCGCTCTTTTTTTGTATACGATCAACCCGTCCCCGTTAATCCATATCCCTGGGATCTTCTCCACCCATGGAAATATATTCTCCGCCCGCACCTTCCTCATAGAGATCTCCGGTCGCCATATCCTCGAAAGCACCATCACCCTCTTCTTCCGTCAGCATCAGGGAACCATCCGTAGATTGGTACTCTCCATCTCCCAGGTCCTCGAGCGTGCTGTTCCCCTCGGTGGCGAACTCGCCCATTGCCGACATACCATCTGTTCCGCTATCCTCCGAAACAGCGATATCTGTCATGGAAAAAAAGACCAATATGACCAAGACCGCCAATCCGAAAAGTACACGCTCCTGTCCTTTTAACATACATCCACCTCCTGTAGTCCCACAAAAAAATACCCACCTTCATAGGTGGGCACAACGATCAACTCATATCATGTATCCGCGGATCAACGTTCATCTATATTCTCTTCGTCGAGGCGCTCTATCCTGTCCACTATGTCAACGTTCACCCCGACACCATTGACCATGATTATCCCATGCCTGGCTTTTTCACCAAAGCCCGCGCTCTCCCTACCAGCACCAGAAGCCCCCTTCAGGTCGTTGGCTGTTTTCTTCAAGGCATCGAGAACCGCATCATCGGTCTTTCTGATGGGCCCCGGGTCGCCATATTTGATTATATCGCAACTGTACCCTTCTCCTATCGTAACCTCTTCTTTAAGCGAACCGTCAGGATTGAACCCACGAAAAAAAACATCATGCTGGTAAACGTTCACATTCGTCATTAACCCGTCGGTCGCGACCATCCAACCTGTGCCCCTGGCCCCGCAAATACCACTTGGGGTGCGCATCACGAACTGCTGTCCGCTGGAAAGTCCAAGAAGGTTAGCCACTATCGTACCGTTGAAAAGCTCTATGATATCAGGCGCCGCATCCTTTATTTCAACTAACGTATTCTCCTCTATCTTCGTAAGGTTCTTCCTCGCGTCATCAAATGCCACTACAACGTTCGAAGCTTTCCCCACTGAAAGCCAGTCTCCACTTTCAAGCTGTGTATCGGGGATACAGGCTATGCCTGCCTTAGTCCCGGATTTTATGAGCTTTACACTGCCTTCTGTGGAAACTACGTTTATGGTCTCTTTTGCCGAAACCTGACCCACAAAAGCTACAGTGATAATGATCACAGATCCTATTGCCGTCTTCCAGTACATCCCGCCTCCCGTAAAGCAACCTTTTTATTGCTCTATCAAGGTTATTGTACAACAGAATAGCGTAAAAATAAAGTATTATTTTTGAATGAACTTTACTTTTTACGCGCAGAAGATATAGCGCTCTCAATAGCGTCAAGTATGGCTTTACTGGTAATGGTCGCACCCGTTACCGCATCGACATCAACGCTCTGGCGGTCTATCACATCATCGATCACATCAATGCCTTGCGTAAAATAGGGCTCCCACCCATCCGTCAACACATTGATATCGACTATCTTACCGCCACTTATCGTAACATCAAGCTTGAGGATGGGGCCTCCGTAGTCCTCAGCCTCTCCCCGGTATACCCCGTCCGGGATGTCACTAAACCCCTTGTCCCCGGCAAACGCTCCCACATGGAGCAAAAGACAGACCATAGTCAGAACGACTACTACCTTCACCCGTGTCCTCATTTAACACATGGCCTTTCCTATTCAGCTTCTATGGTATATCTCCTCAAGCATTCCCGTTCCATCTCCCCAAGGTCCATAAAAGCCACAGCCAGAAGATATACCGGCGCGTTCGTGTCCTTCTGTATGCGTACTACTTTTCCCGAGCAAAGAATTGGACGTTCGAAAGTCGGGAAATTTATTTTCAGATCGACAAGGGTCCCTTCGGCAAGTTTCTTGTCATAATAGAAAAGCGCGCCATTCACGCCCAGGTTATGTATGGTCACCATGTCCCAGGCCGGGGAGAACTTTTCCCTGAATCCTACGACTATCTTCCTGGAAACCCTTTTGCCTCTTCTTCTTTCAAAATCCGAAGACGCGCTTTTCTTCATCTTTTCGAGGGCTTCCGCGTCGACCGTTTCACCGCAATATCTACATTTAACGGCCTCTATGATGATCTCCGCTCCGCAGAATGGACATTTTTTCATCGTCTAAGCCCCCTCCGGCTTTATTATTCGTAAACGCCCCTTTTAGGCTCGCAATAATCCCAACTTTGGACCACCCCGTCTACAAGACAGAACGTGATAACCTTCTTATCCCCCTCGGGCCGGGGCAATCTGAATGAAACAAACTCTTCCCCATCCTTTTTATTGCTCGCTATCAGGTTCTTTTCGGAGAAACCGATCTTACCCAATCCGGACATGGACATACCCGCGTACAGACTCGTACCCGTTCCCTCATCCTCATCGCTGCCAAACCCCATAACTACAAGAAGATATCCGATAAATATAAGAACTGAAAAAAGCCTTGTCACCAGTATGAGACCTGGATATACCTTAAGTGACGAATAATATCCCGCGTCTACCGCCCACAGTCCCATGCCTATACTTACCGCATAGATACTCTTGAACGCTTTTTTCCACTTTTTATCTATCCGAAATTTCATAAATGACCGTATGTGTTTAAGTAAAAGATTACCAGATGTGTGGTCTGTTTGCAAGGCAGGCGCGTATCCGTCCGTGGCCCTTAGCCGAGAATGTTCTTAATGACCTTGAGGAGTTCTGCTGGTTTAAAGGGCTTTGTAATATAATTTTCCACCCCACAGCCCCTTGCCACCATTTTTTCGATATCGTCATCAAGACATGTAAGGAATATCTTTGGTATACCCTGGTATTTACCTTCACGCTTGAAATCGTCCAGTATGTTGAACCCCGAACGTCCGGGCATCAGGATATCTATTATCATAAGATCCGGCTTGAACTTATCTATGTACTCCTCTGTCCGCATCGGGTCAGCAAGTGTCTGTATCTCATACCCTTCAGCCTCAAGATTGAATTGAAGCAGGCTTAATAGCCCTTTATCGTCGTCGATAGCCAGTATCCTCTTTGCCATATATGCCCTCTTTCAGATTGTACCCCGGGGAAAACCCGGGGTTGGTCCAACATTTCTCTTATGTCTTCAATTGTACCCTCATATGTTCGTGAATTCAATAGCTAAAGTACATATATAGCCAAAAACGCGCCTTTGACTTTGTACCGGGTACAAAAGTCCGCTTAACTTGTCCCTGAACTCCTCTTCAACCTGTCCCCCAGAGAGTGGGCAATAAGATACAGGTTTAGCTTTGAGAATAAAAACGGTATTGGTCAGCTCCTGTTTGATTTCGTTCATATGATATGCTGATCAACGTCGGTACCGAAAAAATAACCAACCTTCCTCAATGGGCCCATCTCTATTATTCCCCTGTCTCAAAGGTATTTTACGGACATTTACGGTCCGGGACAACGGACCTGGTCTTTAGTCGTTACATTATCTTTTGGGCTTAAAACACACAACCGCGTCACAGCCGGATAGCTGGAGTTTGAGTTCTTTTTCAAAAACATCGGCCAGCTCTTCTACCCGCATGACCGTAAGATCCTCGCTGACCAGGAAACATACATCCACAAATACTTTTTGCCCGGCCTTCCTTACCCTTAAACGATCCACGCCGAACACATCAGGCATGCATCTCTCGACCGCTTTCTTTACTTTATCGCGGATATCTTCTCCCGGAGCGGCATCCAGCAATTCAAACAAACTATTGGCCGCACCCCTAAAAGGCATTGAGACAAAAAATAACGCTAGCAGAATAGCCATTACAGGGTCAACGTAAGGCGTTATCCCACTGTATCCCAGAGATTGCGTGGCCAATCCAACGAGAAATCCCGCGCACACGCTGAAAGACAATACGGTGTCAATAAGCCAGTGTAAACTTGCCGCTTTGATCATTTGCACTTTTGTACGGCGAAAGATCCCTTTAAGGTAAAGCGTGATAAATACGCCCAGTACTCCGGACAGGAAAGTCGCTATTGCCGGCATGCTGTAGCTGTGTATGTCTTCCGCGTGCACAATATCCTGTATAGCATATTTTACGCTGATAACGCAGGTACCAATGATCAAACCGTTCTGGACAGCGACTGTCAGCGGTTCGTATTTATGATATCCAAAATTATATAAGCCGTCGGGAGGACAGTGTATTTTTTTTATCGAGAAATGCATCAGGGACGCCGTAACCAGTATCACCAGGCTAGCCGACGCATCCAGTATTAAGGTCATAGAGTCGACCCAGATACCGACAGTGGCCGAGATAATAAACAAGGCAATTGAGCCGAACATCGAGACCCTTGCGGCAAAAAGCTGTTGTTTTTGCCCGTCTATACCCGTAGACTCTATCCCTTTCGTCATTCCGGTCCTCCTTTAAGGATACTATCTTTCCGTCAGGTACTTCTGTTTTGCCTTTTTTCCTGCACCATACGACCCACAACACCTCTTCCTATGCAAAACACATTGAACTGCCCCCGACTCGCGAACAGGCGCAATTTCTAGGTATTATACACTATATTTCGGACCCAGGACAGGTTGCCTTTTGAGCATGACTTTTGTACCAGGTACAAAAGTCCGCTTAACTTGTCCCCGAACTCTCCTTCAACCTGTCCCCTGGGAAATAGTAGTTTAAACAAAAAGCCCGCTCTATGAGCGGGCTTTGTTTAAATGGTGGGGAGAGAAGGACAATCGAGCTATCGAACCTTCCTTTCCGGTCGGTTCGACCTAACGCTCTCTCGGCATGAAACTTCTCCGTTCGGAGAAGTTTCAGATTCGGCGCCGTAAACAGGAATATTGGTGGCACCTCATCCTTAACCGGCACGCCGGTTAAATAAAAAAAACCCGCTATGAAAGCGGGTTTTTTTATTTAAATGGTGGGGAGAGAAGGATTCGAACCTTCGAAGGCTGAGCCGACAGATTTACAGTCTGTTGCGTTTAACCACTTCGCTATCTCCCCATTATCATAAAGAGCGTATATATGGAGCCGGCGGAGGGATTTGAACCCCCGACCAGAGGTTTACAAAACCCCTGCTCTACCCCTGAGCTACGCCGGCCTTCTCACAGCCGCTATAAGGTACGACACAACACGTTAAGCTCCGGGCGTGTATAACGTTTTGTATTATACCTTAAAGACGCTTTTTGTCAAATATTTACGGCGCGAAACCAGCCATAGCCCCGGGACCCGTTAGATCCCGGCCTTCTTGAACGCCTCAGGCAGGCAATCTATCAGGTCCGACGCTATCATGGGAGATTGTCCCATTTTCTCAGCGGCGATATCCCCGGCAAGACCATGCAGATATACCGCGCAAACCGTAGCGCCGTAGTCATCCAATCCCTGCCCTATGAATGACGCTACCATACCGGTCAGGACATCTCCCGTACCGCCAGTGGCCATACCTGAATTACCCGTCACGTTCCTGTAAATACCACCTTCGGGAGAAGCCACTATGGTCCCATGGCCCTTGAGGCAAACAATGGCCCCCGTCACTTCCGCGACCCTCTTTGCCACCTCGGTACGGTTCTCCTGGATAAAATCCACGCTCTCGGTCAAAAGCCGCGCCATTTCTCCGGGATGAGGCGTTATTACGGTCCTGTACGTCCTTTTTCTCAATAATTCCGTTTCTCCGCCAAGGGCGTTCAATCCGTCAGCGTCAAGGACAACGGGGATCGATATGTTACCAAGAAGTTCCAGCACGAGCTCCCGAGTTTCTTCTTCCCTGCCCAGCCCGGGTCCGATCGCGACCACATCAGCTTTAACCGCAAGGTCCATTATGCTATCCCTGGCCCTTGAACTGAGAGACCGGTTCTTAGTTTCCGGCAAAGGGACCGTCATAACTTCCGTAAGCTTCACTTCCATGATATCGTTCAAAGAGGACGGTACGCCACATGTCACAAGCCCGCTGCCCGAACGCAACGCCGCCTGTGAACATAAAAAAGCGGCTCCCGTCATTCCCGAGGACCCGGCTATAACAAGCACTTTACCGAGATCTCCCTTATGCGCGTCGGCCCTTCGCGCCCTCATCGCGCCTATATGATCATGCCCTTCGATCATCGCCCACCACCACCGCGTTCGCGGTCGCAAGGTCCCTTGTATGGGATATGCTCACAAGCACTTTTTTTATCCCGTGTTTTTTTACTATTTTGTCCGCCTCGCCGTGTAACATCACATAAGGCTTGCCGTCATCCTGGTTGAGTATCTCTATGTCCGCCCAGCTCAGGCCTATGCGAGCGCCATCGGGTAGGGCTTTCTTTACCGCTTCTTTAGCGGCGAATTTACCCGCCATATGCATCGAATGGTCTTTTTTCAGATCGGCGTAGCTGAGCTCATTCCCCGTGAATATCTTCCGGAGAAAAACCTCGCCATATGACTCAACGGCTTTCCTGAAACGATCCACTTTCACCGCGTCTATACCGATACCGAGAACATCCATCACAAGAGCTCCTTCATTTCTTTTACAGCCGCGCTTATCCCGCGAAAAACTGACCTGGATATTATTGAATGACCAATGTTGAGCTCGTACATGCCGGGTATAAGCGCGATATTACGGACATTATCATATGTAAGTCCGTGTCCTGCGCATACCGTAAGCCCTTTATCCATAGCATACCCGGTAAGGTCTGTAAGAACCTTTAGTTCAGGATCGTGATCCTCCCCGGCGTCATATCTCTGGGCGTACCGTCCCGTATGGAACTCGATCATACCGGCGCCGGACACGAGGGAAGCGTCTATCTGCTCTTTTTCCGGATCTATAAAAAGACTGACCTCTATCCCGCTCGCCCTAAGCTTCTGGACCACTCGGGACACCCTGTCCATATTAGCGACTACATCCAAACCACCCTCGGTGGTGACCTCCATGCGGTTCTCCGGGACAATGGTGGCCTGGTCTGGCTTGATCCTGCAGGCGATATCCACTATCTCGCTGTCAACGGACATCTCCATATTAAGGCGTGTCCCGACTTTTTCCCTGAGAAGAACAAGATCATTATCCTGTATATGCCTCCTATCCTTCCTGAGATGGCACACTATGCCGTCCGCTCCAGCCTTCTCGCTCTCAAGTGCCGCCTGTACGGGATCCGGTTCGAACGTCTTACGTGCTTCGCGAACAGTAGCGACATGGTCGATATTAACCCCTAATTTAACCACTGGTCGCACCCTCCGCCGGCACGGGCTGTTCTGGGGATGATTGTGAGGGGATCGTTTCCGGTACCGCGATCTTCTCGGTAACGGCACGCTTACCGCTTACGCTTTCCACTGGCAGGTATACATCAATGACCTTATCTTCCAGCTTAAGCAGCCCGGAATCGGCATCTATGCCTACTCTTAGCCTGGTACTACGCGTATACTCATTGAGGTCTATCTTCTGGGTCCTTAGTTCGGTAATACCCGCAAGCACGTTGTCCGGACCAAAAACGGCCAACTCGGACGGATCGAGCACTACTTTATCGAATATGACCCTGTACCCGTCCGGGGACTTACCGTAAAAGACCGGTTTAATCTGCAATTCCTTCATCGTGAACTTATTCCGGAAGAACGCCTCTTCCGCATCATCTGATTTTTGCAGGAAAGAGTCACTGTTCACGAGATCAAAAACATAGAACCACGTGGCTATGGCCAGCACTAAGGCGATAAGCTTTGCCCATACGTTATTGAATATCACTTTATATAAATTCATGCCATTCCCTGCGCGTCCTCTTTTTTGGAAAGGATCTTTTTGATGACCGATAATACGGAACTTTTTCTTACCCTCGGCATATAAGCTTTTTCAAGTATCCGGGCGATGTTCTTATGGTCAAGATCTTCCGTTATCTTACCTCCCATCGCCAATGATATTTTGCCGGTCTCCTCGCTTATAACTATTATAGCGGCATCGGTCTCTTCGCTAAGACCTAGTGCGGCCCTGTGCCTGGTGCCCATGGTCTTGGGAACGTTCGGGTTCTGCGTTAAAGGAAAAAGACAAGCCGCGGCTTCCAGTCTTTGCTCGGATATGATTATACCCCCGTCGTGCAGGGGCGTGGTCGGGGTGAAGATGGTGTTGATAAGCTCGCTGGTCACCCTTGAATCTATGCTTACCCCACTCTCCACATAACGCCTGAGCCCTATCTCGCGTTCTATCGCGATAAGTCCGCCCGTTTTTTTCTTCGACAGCACAACACTGGCTTTCGCGATCTCTCCCAGTATCTCGCGTTCTTCCGCGAAAATGCCAAAGCGACCTATCCTCGCAAGACCCCTTCTTATCTCCGGTTGGAATATTATCAGGAAGGCCAGCACGGATATGGCCAGAAGTCGCGTAAGAAGCCAGTTGATTATTACAAGGTTAAGCCCTCTGGTAAGCATTATAACGGCCGAAATTATGATAACGCCCTTAAGCACCTGTTCGGCCGCGGTACCCTTGAGGAGTAGATAGACAAGATAGTAAACTCCCCATAGTATGCTTATCTCGAGTATCATTTCCCAGGACACAAAGAATAATTCCATGTTATCTACCTTTTATGGCGTCGACCACAAGACAAACTTCTTTTATCTGGCCGATATCATGCACCCTAAGGATATCGGCCCCGTTCAATACCGCCACGGCAGAAGCCCCTGCCGTGCCGAACTCTCTTGAATCCGGGCCCTTCCCGGTTATACTGCCTATGAACGATTTACGTGAAAGCCCTATGAGAATGGGCTTGTCCAGCTCCTTGAACCTGGCCAGCGCTTTTATTATAGCAAGATTATGTTCCAGCGTCTTCCCAAAACCTATTCCAGGGTCCACTATAATCTTGTTGGCCGGGATGCCGGCCTCGACCGCCCTGTCAACAGCGGACTTCAAAAAATCATATACTTCCTCGATCACGTTCCTGTATTTCGGGCCGTCCTGCATAGTTACAGGCGTACCTTTCATATGCATAAGGACAACGGACGCGCCGTACTCCGCGACCACCGCTCCCATCTCAGGATCACCGGTAAGCGCGGTTATGTCATTAACTAACTCCACCCCGGCCTCAAGAGCTTTCTTCGCTACGGAGCTCTTGTAGGTATCTATGGACATCGGCGTCTTAACTATCCCCTTGAGCGCGTTTATTACCGGTAGCACACGACCTATTTCTTCCTCCGCGCTCACCGGCTCCGCACCAGGCCTTGTTGATTCACCACCTATATCGATTATATCCGCGCCCGCCTCGCTCATTTCAAGGGCCTTGGCAACAGCCCGGTCCTTATTCAGATATTTTCCCCCGTCCGAGAACGAATCAGGCGTCACGTTCAGTATCCCCATAATACATGTTCTTTTCCCTATGGGGAGCACGTGGTCCTTAAGTAACATATCTTTCTCGTCCATTCTCATCATCTGTCAACGACCTGTGTTGTCCTATTCCGCTTCCGGCGTCGGGAATCCCAGAAGCTCTCTTACCTCTGAAACATCCATGGTCTCTTTCTCCATGAGTTTACCGGCCAGAAGATCAAGTTTATCCTTATTCTTCCTTAAACTATCGACAGCGACCTGATAGCAACTATCTATGATGGACTTGACCTCTTCATCTATCAACCTGGCCGTTTCCTCGCTGTAATTGCGTTCCTCCGCGATATCCCTGCCCAGGAACACCTGGTGATGCCTGCGTCCCACGGTCAAATGCCCCAGTTTCCCGCTCATGCCGTACTGGGTCACCATATCCCTCGCGAGCTGCGTAGCTTTCTTTATGTCGTCCTGGGCCCCGGTGGATATCTCGCTGAAAGCGATCTCTTCGCTGGCACGCCCCCCGAGCATACCGGATATCCTTCCCATGAACTGTGTTTTCCTGTATATATACCTATCCTGCTTGGGAAGCTGCATAGTATATCCAAGCGCCATACCCCGGGACACTATGGTCACTTTGTGCAACGGGTCCGCACCTTCCACAAGGAACGCCATAAGCGCGTGTCCGGATTCGTGGTACGCGATTATCTTCTTTTCGTCCTCTCCGATCTTTCTCGATTTGCGTTGGGGCCCGGCCATCACCCGTTCCATGGCCTCCTGGAGGTCCTCGTACGTGACCGCTTCCTTGTTCTTCCTTGCCCCGAGAAGGGCCGCTTCATTTATTATATTCGCCAGGTCCGCACCGGAGAACCCTGCCGTTTGTTGCGCGATCTTGTAGAGGTCCAACCCCTTCTCCATAAGGATATTCCCGGCATGGACCTTGAGTATGTCATTCCTTCCTACGATATCCGGCAGGTCGACGACTATCTGTCGATCAAATCGCCCAGGCCGAAGAAGCGCCGAATCCAGCACATCCGGTCTGTTGGTAGCGGCTATCAATATAACGCCGGTAGCCGTATCAAACCCATCCATCTCGGAGAGAAGGGCGTTAAGGGTCTGTTCTCTTTCATCGTGTCCGCCGCCTATACCGGAAAATCTCTGCCTGCCCACCGCGTCTATCTCATCAATGAACAGTATGCACCCCTTCTGGCTGGCTTTAACTGACTTTTTCGCCTGCTCGAAAAGATCGCGCACCCTGGACGCGCCTACTCCAACGAACATTTCCACGAAGTCCGAGCCTGACATACTGAAAAACGGCACATTGGCCTCTCCTGCCACGGCCTTAGCCAATAATGTCTTCCCTGTACCCGGAGGGCCCATAAGAAGCACGCCTTTGGGCATTTTCCCGCCCAGTCTCTGGAATTTTCTCGGGTCCTTGAGGAACTCTATGACCTCTTTGAGCTCTTCCTTGGCCTCTTCTATCCCGGCCACATCGTTAAAGGTCACTTTTCTTTTGTCCGCGGTAGCCAGTCTTGCCTTGGACTTACCGAAAGAAAGCATTTTCCCCCCGCCGGATGCCGCGCCCCTGTAGATGAAGAACCACAGGAACAGTATGAAAAGTATCATGGGCCCGAGAGAATAGAACAGGTTCGACAGGAAGGTCTGCGGCGGCCTAACGTCAAAATCCGGTATATTGCGTCGCATAAGGTCCACCAGGTCCTTATCCCCGGGAATTATGTTCACGATGAACCTTTTGCCGCTACTTAGTTTCCCCATAACGCGATCATCTATTTTTACGGCCGAAACAATATCCCCGTTATCGGGATTGGCTTCCACCATGCCATAGAAAACCTTGTATGTAAGTTCTCCCGCGGTCTCTTCGAGCGAAGCGAACACCCACTGGAATATCATCAAAAGCCCGGCGATGATAAGCACCCATACGAACCTGTCGGGCATATTGTTGTTCCCCTTTTTCATGGGGCCTTTACCTGGAGAGGTCTTTTTCCGCGTAAGCTTTTTTTTGATCTCTTTCATCTCAAAATCGTTTTGCTCTTCCATAGCTTCCTTATCTATTATTAATTAATAACATCTGTTATAGGCTAAGGTATTCTAGCATACTACAAATGACAGGTCAAATCAGTCCTTACTGCGCGTCTTGCCTCGACCCGTGACCTTCTTGAAGTGCAGGTCTTTCCTGGTTTTTATTATACTTACATCTCCGGGCAGGTCCAAGGAAGCCCTCTCCGCGCCCGTACGCAACAACCTGTCCATATCCATCCAATGCCGGTACGTCAGCCTCTTCGCGTTACCCCCCGAAGCCAGGAACATCTGTTTCAATATCTCTTTCCTGATAGCGCGCGGTTGGGAAAGGATGTCTGCCAGCTCCAGCCGGCCATCATCCCGCCGGCCAGCGGCGTCCATACGATCACGAGAAAGAAGGGCCAGGTCCTCACGAAGAGAATCGGCCATATTCGCGAGACTGCGCCGTATCTGGGGGTTATAAGCCGCGAGACCTGGCAGCAGGTCCTTTCTTACCCTGTTACGCATGAATCTCGGGTCCTGGTTCGAACTATCTTCCACATAACCTTGTTTCATTTCTCCCAGGAAAGCCAGGATATCACTTCTTTGAGAACGTATAAGCGGACGTACTATCCGGGTCTCCCCGGATATCCGCACCGGGGGGATACCCGTAAGCCCGGCAATGGACGAACCCGATATGACCCGCATCAGTACCGTTTCCGCCTGATCATCAAGGGTATGTCCCGTAGCGACCACATTGTACCCACGCGCGCGGGCTTCCTCGGTCAGGAACATATATCTTTCCTCCCTGGCCGCTTCTTCAAGGGACATCTTCTTTTTACCACCACCGGATATCTTGACCCTTTTATGTACATATTCCAGCCCCATGTCAGTGGCCAGGTCCCTAACAAATGCCGAATCCCTTTGTGATTCGGCCCCGCGTATACCATGGTCCAGGTTAGCTATGGCCATTTCTATTTTCAGTCCCGTTCCAAGATAATCAAGTATCCTGGCAAGACATACCGAATCAGCTCCGCCGGAGACAGCTATCATCACCCTGTCCCCGCGTTCGAACATATGGTAATTCGCGATAGTCTCCCTGACACTATTCACAAAAACAGTTATCCTGCTCTTACCCATATACCCATCGCCTCTTTATTCTTTGTTCTTTTTCCTCTTGTAACTCTCCTCAAGACTATATATGCATCCGCAATAATCCTGGTGATAGATCCCTATCTCTTTCGCCAGTTCCACTGCCCGCTGGAACCCGCCTTTTTTCTTGAAATCCGCCTCTATGAACCTGTCCCCGGCGAGAGAAGTCCCTATCCGGTTTATCACGACCGCGTCCTTATGCGGACTTACGGTAAGCGTGGTCGCGAAACGATCGAACCCTTTTTTCTTCATCTGGTCGAACGTCTTTTCAAGCCGCATGGAAAAGCAGGCCTGACATCTTAGCCCGCCTTCCTTCTCTCCCTCCACTCCTTTTACCATTTCGAACCATTTTTCCCTGTCATAGATAGCTTCGACAAGTTCTATGTCAAAATGCCTTGCTACCTTCTCCGCGCTGTCGAGCCTTTTCCTGTATTCATCTTCCGGGTGTATGTTCGGACCGTAAAAAAATCCCGTGACCTCATATCCCTCGATCAGAAGACGCTCTATGACCCCCGCCGCGCATACCCCGCAACATATATGCAATAATACCGTCATATCCCCGTCCCTCAGACAACAAGTTCCATCATATCGTACGCCACGCTTACGTTAGCGGCGCCTTCCAGCATTTTTTCGAGCGCGGCCGGGTCAGAATATTTCCTGCCGATATGGGTAAGTACCGTTCTTTTGACCTTTTCCGCCTTTATCATTTCCAGCACTTCCGGTAAAGCCGCATGTTTATAGTTCTTTTCCGTGATATCATTGGAAAAATATGTACAGTCCTGTATCAGAAGGTCCGCGCCGGCGGCGAGGGCCTTCAGGTTATCACATATCTCCGTATCGCCGGAATATACTATCCTTCTTCCCTTTTTTACCGTGGATATCTCCTCAAGACACACCCTCCTGCCATCAAGATACGTCTCGCCCTTTTCCTTTAGTTCCGAATAGAACTTTCCTTCTTCAGGCAATCCCGCTTGTCTTGCCTTTTCAACGGAAACACAGACCTTATCCTTTTCGAATATCCCGAAAGCTACCGCGGGGATACTATGCCTTACCGGCACGGATACAACAACGAACCTGTCGTTCTCGAAAACCTTGTCTATACGTGACCCGGAACTCCTGAGATTATCAAGAACGACCCTGACCTTCCCCATGCTATAGGACCGTTTGATCAGCCTCCTGCCTTTTCGCGCTTCCGGACAATGGATATGGAGTTCTTTCGTACGTCCCTCGAACCCCATGGTATCAACAAGACCCGCCAGGCCCAGACAATGGTCGCCATGCCAGTGAGTTATGAATATATCATCGAGCTTCATCATATTTATGCCCGCGGACATCATCTGACGTTGAGTACCCTCACCACAATCGAACAACATCGGCACCTCATTGCCATCGTCATAAGAGATGAATATGGAAGCATGCGCTCTTTGTGGCGTGGGGACCCCAGCCGTGGTTCCGAGTATGGTCACTTTTATCCGGGACATCTATCAGCTTCTTTGTTAGCGATCTTCTGGCGCCAGTAGGCAACGGACCTCTTAAGCCCATCTTCGGTGGTGAACTCCGGCCGGTATCCCAGTTTTTCCCTAGCCGCGGAAATATCATACACCCTGTCCTTAAAAAATGACCGTGCCCAGCCGGAGAATGGGGGGAACATAAGTACCGGCCCCGCCAGCCATGAAGGTATCACGACAGGAAAACCCCCGCATATCTCCCTGTACAGTATCTCAAGAAAACCCCTTATGGTTATCACTTCTTCGTCAGCTATCATAAAAGTGCCGCTTAGCGCCTCTTCACCCTCCATGGCAAGTTCGATCGCCTGTATAAGGTTGTTTATATATAAAAGTTGGAGTTTCGAATCCATACCGGACACGTCGGGCACCGGGATCCTTCTCAACAATACTTTCGTGAAAATCTTCTCAAGCGCGTGTGGCTCATCCTCACCGTACACCATACACGGCCTTAATATGGCAGATCTAAGACCTTTCTGCCTGAAATCCTTGACGACCCTCTCCGCCTCGATCTTCGAACGCCCATAACTATTGCTGGCCTTGTACGGCATATCCTCCCTGAGAGGCGCGGCGTCATTACCGCTTACAACAGCTACTGAACTGATATGCACGAATCGGGCGATATCCGAGGCAAAACAAGCCTTGCAGAGATTCCGCGTACCGTCCACATTTGTGATGAAAAGTTCTCTTTCGTCCTTCGACATGACTTTCGCGGCGGCGTGACAGACCACATCGGGCCGTGTCTCCGCGATTATCCTCGCGATATCCTTTTCGTCAAGGATATCGGAGATCATGACATCCGCGCCGGCCTCACTGAGGAACTCGAACCTGCTGGTATTCCTTACCAGGCAGATCACATTATGCCTCCGGGAGATAAGCCTGGCGGCCAGGTTGCGCCCGATAAAACCGGTCCCACCGGTAAGAAGTACCCTCAATTATGCCCTCCCCCGAAATACCAGTTTAGCCGTAAGGATCATGGAACAAAGGACCAGAGACACGGAATTAGCGACTATTATGGGGATCTGGTCCTTGACCACACCGTATATAAGCCACATTACTATACCGAATGTGAGCATTAGATACATATGGAGCGATATGTCCCTTACATGCCTCGTCCTGATTATCTTCATGACCTGTGGGACGAAAGACATGGTAGTACATGTTCCTGCGATGAACCCTATAATGTTCATATGGATCTCTTGCATTCTCGATCTCCGTTACCGTTGTGCCCTATTTAAGGGCCTCCGTTATGTTCTTCACGCGGGTCAGCCAGGGTTTGGCCTTATGCGGATCGGGTTTAGTATACCATGAACTCAATACCTCAGCAGCAGGTTTGTCATTAGGGGTAAAGCCCCTGTCGTTAGGTCCCCCCATCAATGGATGGGTCCTCCACGTCCACCAGTACATGCCGTAGAACCATTTTTTATTCCAGAACGTCTGTAGCGCCGCGCGGTAACCCCTTTCTTGCTGGGCGATGTCCACAGGCCCTGTAGGCTGATGCGCCCACGGCTCCCGGACAGTGCCTTCACAGCTTTTATACCCTATCTCCGGGAATATCACCGGCTGGCCATGGGTCGCCTGCCACTGCTCTATATCTTTGAGCCACGGACCCCAGTTCTTCAATATCTCGATATAAGAAGGTCTGTCTTTATCCGAAAGCGGGAAATACGCCGCTATACCGGCATAATCCAGGTATTTCCAGAACTTTATTTCCTTATATTCCTCGTGCCAGTTAGCCGTATATACAAGCCGGCCCTTATAGGTCCCTCTGACCTCTTTGATCAGCTCTATCCACTTGTCCGGCCTTTGTGTGGTCGTAAGCGCCAGTTCCGTACCTATATTGAACATCTTAACATGTTCGGCTTCGGCTATGACCGCGTAGTGAAGGATGAAAGCCCTGTACCCCTCGAACCACTTATCCCATTCCGCGGACGTACTGAACGATATATCCCCGCGCCATAGTCCCCCCTCTGTGTCCTCCAGGTCAAGTTGCGGAGTAAGCATGATCTTCATCCCCAGCCTGTGCGCCCTCCTTATTACATGTATAAGAGCCTCGTCCGCCGGCGTTTTTTCTGGAAGTGGGCGTATCAGCGTACTTCTGGCGACCGGCTGGTACCATGTTGTAACAAGATTTATCCATGTCGCGTTTATATCTCTCTCGATCTTAGTGATAGCTATATCCGATTCTTCAGCGGAATATTTCAGCGGCTGCCACGATGCATAGCACACCCCTTCCTGCCATTCCGGATAGGGATCGGGCTCGCTATACGCTATATCGTTAATGATGGCGGAAGCATCTAGTGTTCCGGAAGTGGCACCGACCCACCCGTTCCACTCATCGTACCTGTCGGACGCGATATCCACGTATTCCGTGGACTGGCCGGCGGCACCACCTGTAAGCAACAGCTTTTCACCACTCGGTATTATATAAGGATCCTCCTCATACAGCTCATACGTGCTGCCGTATTTGACCTTACCGTTAAAGACCTCTATAGCGGCCCCGGAACCCTTATCCGCCGTCACTTTCCATCCGGTCCCCCGGGCACCACACGTACCCAGAGGCGTCTTGATCCTGAACGTGGCCTTCCTGCCGGGGCGGGACAATGAGGCTATTACCTCACCATATTCCATTTCCAGCTCTATCCGATCCTTGGCATTGAGCTTTACCTGGCTTTTTTCGCCGGCAGTCATTACAGCCTGGCCTTTTCCCCCGAGCAGCACCGTACAACTGGATCCCGCGCCCGTACGTATGATATCTCCCGTGTCCAGCTTATATCCTTTACGATAAGGTTCCCAGTCGTCCTTTTCAGCGTTGTATACCCTGATATCCCCATGTCCCGATAATATCCTGCCGTTGCTGAAATACAGATAACCCGCATATCCCACATATAAAAAAACCGATGCCGACACAACACATATGAAGAATGCCGTTATTTTCCTGATAAACCTCATTCGTGCCCTCCCTTCAGGCACACTGCCCATGATCCGGCATGCCGTATATATACATTCCTTATCATTGTAACCATATACCCTCTCGTTATATCCCGAACATATGCCTTAATATGATATCGGCAACGATCGCCACGATAGAAAGTATGAAAATGAATAAATAGTTCAGGTCCTCACGCGATCGCGATATCGATGTGAGCAGGAACTCTGCTATTTTTCTTTCTTCCCCCGAGAGCGGGACGCCTTCCCGGACCTTTCGTATTATATCACGCCCCTTTATAACACGTTTACGGCGCATGGTTATGCAGAACCTGTACAGGAAGAAAAGCATATATCCTATGGCGCCGGCATACCATACCGTGCGGACATACCGTGGGGCCATATAGTTGACGATAATAAGCGCCCTGAAGGCGAGTGCGGATAATATCCCTATGATAAAAAAAAGATTGATCACCGAAGGCGGCATTACACGAAGTGGTTTTTCCATGTTTCCCCTGTGTGTTTACTGGATATTATGCTCATCTTATCGGCTTAGCGAACCTCAGGCCTATCCTTATACCATAAGAAAGTATCCTAAGGTTACGCACCTCGGCCGGTATGTGAAAATCACTGCCCGAAGAGGAAATAATATGGACGTTAAGTCCTTTCTTGAGAAAATGCTGTGACAATATGGCCATGCCGTTCCTGGACACATCCAGGACACGTGCCTCAAAATCAAGGTTAATATGTTCCTCAATAATACCCGATCCGTTGAAAAGTGGCGCGTGTATCCTCACGGTGGAATCCCGGTCCTGCCTTACCCTTTTTTCGCATCTCATGTCGAGGAACTTAGTTATGTCCTCTTCATCATAGTGCTCGCTTTCCAGCATCTTTCTCAGTCGCGCCTTGCCGCTCGCCTCAAAAGACGAATAACCTACCATGAAACCCAGTATAAAACTGAATATCATGCCCGGTATCAACAAGAACCCCTGTGACAGGCAGGTCAGGTCCATATTCCCGTTTTCCCTCTTTTTCCTTGATATATGCTGATCGCATATTTGATATATATAAGATATTACTCGCGAACACCGACCTTTGCAAGCACCTCTTGGATTTTACCCCACCATGAACGCTTCCCAACCGGGTCCACTACTCGCTCAGCTTGAACCCTATGCGTATGCCCGACGGCATAAGTTTGAGGTTACGCACTTCTCCCGACACATTGACGTTCATATCATCATGACTGTATATACGCGCGATCTGCCCCTTTTTCAGAAATACACCGGAAATGATACTTATCCCGCTCTTCGATACATCCAGTACCCTGGCCTCGAAGGTCATGGTCTCGCCATGAAAAGAGACTCCGGCATTATCAAGCCTTTCGGTCTGTACTGTTACCGTACTGTCTTTCGGGATACGTTCATGCTTACGACACTCTGCGTACCTCCCGGGCGAAGATCCCTTTTCTTCTTCCATCATCTGGCGAAGCGATATCTTCCCTCTTTTTTCATATATGAGATAGCTCATAACAGCCCCGGCCACAACTGCGGCAATAATGACCGGGATCGCTACAAGTAGTACGTAGAACATGATGGAAGTGGTCATCTCCCCCCTTTACCGCGTTTTTTATCCTTACCCGCCGGCCCCTCTTCTCGGGGCTGATGCACGATCATCTTTTTCAATCGCGCTATCTGGTCACGATACACTATGGCCTTTTCGAACTGAAGATTGCGGGCGGCCTCCTCCATATCGTACTCGAGCTGGTTCATCACCTCTATAATGTCATATTCCTCGGGCGTTTCACCCGCGGCGCTCTGCACGATCTCCTTAGCCTGGCGATAAGCTTCTATCCCTTCGTTAATGGCCTTGACCACGGTCATAGGGCTTATACCATGCCGCGTATTATACGCGACCTGTTTTTCCCTGCGGCGCTCGGTAAGGTCCATGGTCTCCTTCATGGACCGGGTCATATTATCCGCGTACAGGATAACTTGTCCGTTCAAGTTACGCGCGGCGCGCCCGGCCGTCTGGACAAGACTTGTCGTGCTTCGCAGGAATCCTTCCTTATCCGCGTCCAGCACAGCCACGAGTGAGACCTCCGGCAGGTCAAGACCTTCCCTCAAAAGGTTTATACCGATAAGACAATCGAACTTACCCAGCCTCAGGTCGCGGACTATGTCTACCCGGTCAAGCGCGTTTATCTCCGAATGCAGGTACTTGACCCGGATATCCATATCCTTCAGGTATTCCGTAAGTTCTTCCGCCAATCTTTTGGTAAGCGTGGTAACAAGCGTTCTTTCCCCTTTCTTCGCCCTGGCCTTCACTTCCTTCATAAGGTCATAGATCTGCCCGTCGGTAGGCCTGACCTCTATAGGCGGATCGATGAGCCCCGTAGGCCGTATCACCTGTTCGGCGATAACAGCACTCGTATCCTTCTCATACTCACCCGGCGTTGCCGACACAAAAAGTATCGACGGGGCTATTTCCATGAACTCATCAAATTTAAGCGGCCTGTTATCAAGGGCCGACGGCAACCTGAACCCGTAGTCGACCAAAGTACGTTTCCTGGCCTGGTCGCCGTTATACATCGCGTGAAGCTGGGGCAATGTCACATGTGACTCATCAATGATAATAAGGTAATCGTCCTCGAAATAATCCAGCAAACACCATGGCCTGGACCCCGGGTCGCGCCCCGATATGTGCCGCGAATAATTCTCTATGCCGTTACAATACCCGAGTTCTTTGAGCATTTCCAGGTCATACGCTGTTCTTGACATCAGCCTCTGGGCCTCAAGAAGCTTACCTTCCCCGTTGAGTTCCTTAAGCCTGCTGTCGAGTTCCTCTTTTATCGATCTAACCGCGCTATCTATCTTATCCTGCGTGGTGACGAAATGCTTGGCCGGATATATGGAGATCTTGTCCAGATCAGTTATTATATCCCCGGTAACAGGGTCTGTTTCAGATATGCGCGAGACTTCGCTGCCAAAGAATTCTACCCTTATCGCGGTCTTCTTATAAGCCGGCAGCACTTCGATGATATCGCCCCTTACGCGGAATTTGCCCCTGTCCAGGTCCATGTTATTCCGCTCATACTGTATGTCCACGAGTTTCCTGAGGAATTCTTCCCTGGAAAGCGTCTGGCCCGTACGCGCCTCGGCAAGCATATTGGAGTAGTCCTCGGGCGACCCCAATCCGTATATACATGAAACACTTGCGACTATCAATACGTCCTTGCGCGACAGTATCGAGCTCGTAGCCGATAACCTCAACCTGTCTATATCCTGGTTTATGGACGCGTCTTTCTCTATATAAAGATCGGTCTGAGGCAAATACGCCTCCGGCTGGTAATAATCATAATAACTTACGAAATACTCTACGGCGTTATCCGGGAAGAATGACCTGAATTCGGAATACAACTGGGCGGCAAGCGTTTTGTTATGCGATATCACAAGCGTGGGTTTGTTGAGCCTGGCTATTATATTGGCCATGGTAAAGGTCTTGCCGCTCCCGGTCACACCAAGGAGCGTCTGGCGGATATTACCACGGGAAAGGGACCCAAGTATGGTTTCTATCGCCTGGGGCTGGTCCCCCGAAGGCTTAAGGTCTGTCACAAGATGGAATGCGTCCATAATATCGATACTGAAGATCGTCGGTCCTTAAAGGCACAGAAGGGATCACCCTCTCCTGTAGACTACTTCCATACTGAGATCCAGGCCCTTTACCGTACCGGTAAGGGCGCCTATGGAGATCATGTCCACGCCTGTCACGGCATATCCCATGATATTGGCCTCGTTCATCCCTCCTGAGACCTCAAAAAGCACTTTTCCCTCAAGATCTTTTTCCCTGCGGCATTCGACAGCTTTGCGAATGGTCTCCGGGTCCATGTTATCCAGCATTATGACATCGGGAGCGGCTTCCAGGGCATAACCGCACTCGGCGAGTGTTTCGACCTCTATTTCCACGCGTATATTGGATTGTACGTTCTTACGCGCACGATGAACTATCTCTTTTATCACCTTTTCACTGTCGGCGTTATCTTTCTGCATCGCGAACGCTTTTATATGGTTATCCTTTATCAGCACCATATCGTAGAGACCCTGCCTGTGGTTATATCCGCCACCTACCCTCACCGCGTATTTCTGCAGATACCGGTGAAGAGGTATCGTCTTCCGGGTGTCGTATATCTTCACCCCTGTCCCTTTGACCATCTCAACGATAGATCTCGTTCTTGTCGCCGTACCACTGAGCATACTGAGAAAGTTAAGCGCCACGCGTTCCGCCTTTAATATGGACCACGCTTCTCCCTCAATAAAAGCTACTTCCTGCCCGGGGTTCACATTATCCCCGTCAGACACCATGGGTTTGAACTTCAGGCAATAATCCACCGAGGCGAACACCCGTTCTACTACCCCCATACCGCAGATAACGCCTTTTTCCCTGGCTATGATCACGGCATCAGCCACAAGGAACCTGTCCAGAACCGCCTGGGACGTTATATCCCCCGTCCAGATATCTTCCTTGAGCGCGAATCGCACTATCCGGTCTATCCTTTTTTTATCTAATTCCATAACACATCCTCTATCCCCGTGTGTCCTTCCCGGAAAGCATTTCGATCTCAGCCCGGGTAAGTTCCCTGTATTCGCCCCGCCTCAAACGTCCGAGAGAAAGCCCCGCGTACTTTACCCGGTCAAGCGCCTGGACCCTGACCCCCGCCTGCCTGAACATCTCGCGTATCTGCCGTTTACGACCTTCGTGGAGATAGACCCTGTAAACGGTCCCCTCTCCTGAAGTTCTTTCCGTCTTTATCACGCATGGCGCGGTTTTCCTGCCCTCGACCTCGATCCCCGACGATATCCTCTTTATATCGTTATCCCCAAGTTTACGCCCCACGGTGACCAGATATTCTTTTTCTATCCCGAAACTCGGATGCGACAACCTGTTAGCCAACGGTCCATCGTTCGTGACCACCATTAGTCCTGTAGTATCCTTGTCGAGCCTTCCAACCGGGTACAAACGTGCTTTTATTTCCCGGAAGAAATCTGTCACCTTTTTTCTCCCATGAGTATCGATAGCAGTGGATATAACGTCTACGGGCTTATTGAGCATAAAATAATATTTCTTCTCGTGGCCAACAGGAACACCCTTAACACATACCTTCTGTTTGCTCGGATCTACCTTGTGACCTTTCTCCCTGACGACCACACCATCGACAGTGACCTGTCCGTTCTCTATCACGCTTATCGCGGCCCTCCTCGAGGCTACTCCCGCGTGCGCAAGGAATGTTTGTAATCTTTGTTCCATATTATCGGGATTCTCCGGGATGAACGGCGTCAGCCCATATCACAGCAAAGCGGATATGTTCTCTTTGAGGTCTTCGATCTGGTGCCGGAATCTTTCCTGCTTGTCTTTCTCCTTATTGACGACATCCTCGGGAGCGTTCTCGAGAAAAGACCTGTTCCCGAGTTTCTTGGTTATACCATTAAGGTATTTCTCAAGCTCGGAGACCTTTTTATCTATGCGTTCCTTCTCCCGGTCTATGTCGACAGCCTCACCAAGAGGTACATAGACATTTATGTTCCCGACAAGGGCCGCCACCGACCTCTCGGGCCTGTCTATCTGCCCGCCGATGGCTGCCACGGTCGACCTTGACAGCCTCTCGATGTAAGGCAGGTTATCCTTGATCGCCGCGATCTTATCGCCCGAGGGAACGTTCAGGAAGACCTCGATCTGCGTGGTCTGCGGTATGTTCCAGAAAGCACGGATATTCCTTACCCTTGTTATTATATCAATGATGACCGCCATAGAAACCTCTGAATCCTCATCATCGAACCCATTGTCCGACACGGGCCATGCCGCGATCATTACGCTCCCCTTGCACGTAGGTACCTTATCCCATATCTCTTCGGTTATGAACGGCATAATAGGATGCAGCAATTTAAGCGATACCGCGAGCACATGGACCAATATCTCACATGTGTTCAACCGGTTCGATGCCAGTTTTGATATTTCCAGGTACCAGTCACAGTATTTATGCCATATAAAGTCATACAATTCCATCGCGGCGTCGTTAAAACGATACGCCTCAAGGCTTTTCTGCACCTTATCGATCGTACGGTTAAGATTGGACAATATCCACTTGTCCGCGAGCGTCAATTTGTCCCTGTCTATCCTTCCCGAGATGTCCTGCCCCTCCGTGCTCATAAGGACGTACCTCGACGCGTTCCAGAGCTTGTTTGCGAAATTACGGCCTATTTCGAACTTGTCCCTGGAAAGAAAAACGTCCTGCCCTTGGGAGGTAATGGATATTATACTGTATCTCAGGGCATCACTGCCGACCTCACGAACGACATCAAGCGGGTCTATCACGTTCCCGAGGGATTTAGACATCTTGGTCCCGGTAGCGTCACGTACAGTACCATGTATGTATACGTCCTTGAACGGTACGTCCCCGCGGAACTTGATCCCGGCCATTATCATCCTGGCCACCCAGAAGAATATGATCTCCTGCGCAGTGACAAGGGCGTCCGTGGGATAGAACTTCTTGAGGACCTCGGTCTCATCCGGCCAACCCATGGTCGAGAACGGCCACAGCCACGAACTGAACCAGGTATCCAGCACATCAGGGTCCTGCTCGATATCCACCGAACCACAGTGAGGACATTTATCCGGGACATCACCTACAAAAATACCCGGAGTATGTGGTTTATCTACCTCCACGTCCAGTACGTTATCGAACTTCAGACAGCCTTTACAGTACCACACGGGTATCCTGTGCCCCCACCATATCTGCCTGGATATGCACCAATCCCTTATATTATCCATCCAGTTAAGATAGACCTTGGTCCATCTCTCGGGATAGAACCTTATCTTGTCATCTTTTACCGCTTCTATGGCCGGACCGGCAAGTGGCTTCATTTTCACGAACCACTGTTTTGACAAACGTGGTTCGACCACTGTATGACACCTGTAACAGTGCCCGACCGCGTGCCTGTGGTCCTCGCTCTTGATGAAAAGATGCCTTTGTTTCAGGTCCTCTATGATCGTTTCCCGGCACTCGAACCTGTCCATCCCCTCGTAATCGCCGCCGAGGCTGTTTATCTTTCCATTGGCATCCATGACATTAATGCGCGGCAATCCATGCTTTGTGCCAAGCTCGAAATCCACGGGATCATGCGCGGGTGTGACCTTGAGCGCTCCAGTCCCGAAAGTCGGGTCAACGTTCTCGTCAAAGATCATCTTTATCTCGCGCCCCACCAATGGAAGTATCAACATCTTGTCCTTGAGATGGGCGCGGGCCTCATCTTTGGGATTTATCGCGACAGCCACGTCCCCGAGCATGGTCTCGGGCCTCGTGGTAGCAACCACGACATAATCCTCGTTCTCTTTTTCCAGCTTTTCATGTCCCTTGACGGGATATTTTATGTAGTACAGTTTCCCTTCCACATCCCTGTGTTCCGCCTCCTCGTCACTGAGCGCGGTCTCGCACCGTGGACACCAGTTAATGATATAATCCCCTTTGTACAGAAGACCATCCTCGTAAAGCCTGAGGAATACTTCCTTTACAGCACGTGAAAGACCTTCGTCCATAGTGAACCTGGTACGGTCCCAGTCACATGAACATCCCAGGCGTTTCAACTGGCGTATAATAGTGGAGCCATACTCCTCTTTCCATGTCCATACGCGCTCTATGAACGCTTCCCGCCCCAGCTCGTCACGTGTGAGACCTTCTTTAGCCAGCTGTCTTTCCACTACGTTCTGCGTGGCTATTCCGGCATGATCGGTGCCGGGCATCCACAACGCCTCATGCCCCTGCATGCGCTTCCACCTGACCAGTATATCCTGTATGGTATTATTCAGCGCATGCCCCATATGCAGGATGCCTGTTACGTTCGGAGGAGGGATGACTATACTGTATTTTTTTTTGCCACTTTTCTCGTCCGCGTGGAAAGAACCGTTCTCCACCCATCCTTGATAGGTCTTCTCCTCGGACAATAGCGGATCATATTTAGTGCTTAATTCGCTCATCTCTTTTTCTTTTCGTCCTTCATGAATTTATATTCGATCGAGTCCTTGAGCGCGAGCCAGCTGGCCTCAATGATATTCTCGGATACCCCGACCGTCCACCACGAATCTGTCCTGTCCTGTGACTGTATGAGCACCCTTACAGGCGCGGCCGTGGCCGCTTTCTCGTCGAGCACCCTTACCCTGAAATCCGAAAGGTGCATTTCCTTCAGGGATGGATAGAATTCCATGAGACATTTCCGTAAGGCCTGGTCCATGGCATGAACGGGACCGTCACCAAGGGAAACAGTATGCCTGTACTCATTCCCTATTTTAAGTTTTACAGTAGCTTCGGACACAACCGGTCCGTCCCCCCGCTTTTCGACTATGACCCTGAAATCCTCCATGTCCAGGTGTTTTTTGAACGTATCAGAAGCCTTCTGCATCAAAAGGAGCAGGGACGCTTCCGCCAGTTCGAACTGGTATCCCGCTTTCTCCATGTCCTGCACACAGTTGAGTATCTCTTTGGCCCGCCTGGAATCCTTATCCATATTTATCCCCATCTCGCCGGCCTTGTCGATTATGCTGGATTTTCCGGAAAGCTCCGAAATAAGCATTCTCCTCTTATTTCCCACTGTCTCGGGGGGAAGATGCTCATAAGTCCTGGGGTTCTTGAGCATGGCGTTCACATGCACCCCGGCCTTATGGGCGAACGCGCTCTTGCCCACATACGGCTGGAAATCCTGTTGTTTGACATTGCTGATCTCGGATATATACCTGGATGCTTCCGTCAATTCCTTGAATCCGAACGCCGTAAGACATGTCATCCCCAGCTTGAACTTAAGAGCGGGCAGGATAGAGACCAGGTTGGCATTCCCGCATCTTTCGCCATAACCGTTGAACGTACCCTGGACATGATCACATCCCGCCTGTACCGCCGCGACCGAGTTCGCGACAGCCATTTCCCCGTCGTTATGTACATGTATACCAAGCGGAGCGTTAATCGTTTCCTTGACCTCTTCCACTATTTCAAATACACGCCCGGTCAATGCCCCACCATTAGTGTCGCAGAGTACCAGCGTCTCGGCCCCTCCGGCAAGCGCCGCTTCGAGCGTCTCTATCGCGTATTCGGGATTATCTTCATAACCGTCAAAAAAATGTTCGGCATCATATATGACCTTGCGACCTTTCTGCCTCAAGTACCTTACCGAATCCTCGATCATACTGAGGTTCTCCTTGAGCGTGGTCCTGAACACGCTTTTCACGTGCAGATCCCAGCTTTTTCCAAATATCGTAACATACGAGGTCTTGGCCTTGAGGAGACCCTTCATCACCACGTCTTCGGAAGCCTTGACTCCCGCCCTCCGCGTACTGCCGAAAGCGACAAGTTCGGCCTTTTTAAGTTTAAGGCCTTTGGCGGCTTCGGCGAAGAACTCATCATCCTTCGGGTTCGACCCCGGCCAGCCACCCTCTATAAAATCCACACCGATCTCATCCAGTTTCTGGGCAATACGCATTTTGTCCTTTACGCTGAAAGAGATGCCCTCCGACTGGGACCCGTCCCTGAGGGTTGTATCGTAAATGAACACTTTTTTCATAATGACCCCTTTTGCGCCCTTCTATAACGGCCTATTTTTTCCTTTTGGACGACCGCTTCTTCTCTCCAAGCCCGAAAGCCTTATGTATCACACGGACCGCCCTGTCAGCATCTTGTTTTTCCACTACACACGATATCTTTATCTCGCTCGTGGAGATCATGCCGATGTTTATCTTCTCGGTAGCCAGGGCCCTGAACATCCTGGCGGCAACACCGGAATGGCTTCGCATTCCTATGCCGACCACCGAGACCTTAGCGATGTTCTTATCGAATTTCACGCCCTTAGCGCCTATGTGCTTCACTATGCTCTTTATGACATTCTGGGTCCTGGTAAGGTCCTTTTCCTCGACAGTAAAGGAAATGTCGGTGGACCTGGTCCTGGAAATGTTCTGTACTATCATATCCACGTTCACATCCGCCTTCGCGAGTTCCTCAAATAGCTTGCTGGCCTCACCTGGCTTATCAGGCACATCGCAAACGGTTACTTTGGCCTCGTTCTTGTTCGAGGTCACGCCCCTGACCAAAACATCTTCCATATCCTTGACCTCCCTGGTTACCAATGTCCCTTCTTCCGGGGACATGCTTGATCTTATCTGCATGGGAACGTTGTATTTGCCGGCCACTTCCATGCTCCGAGCCTGCATTACCTGAGCCCCGAGAGAAGCCATTTCCAGCATTTCCTCATAAGTTATCGTGCTCAATTTACGCGCATCCGGCACGACCCTGGGATCCGCGGTATACACGCCTTTCACGTCGGTATATATCTCGCACAGGTCCGCGGAAAGGACTTTTGCCAGCGCTACCGCCGTCATATCGCTGCCACCGCGTCCGAGAGTGGTTATCTCGTGGTCCGGATTTATACCTTGGAAGCCGGCCACTATAACAACCTTGCCCTTGGCCAGTTCCTTTTTTATACGCTTAGTGCCGACATCCAGTATCTTGGCCTTGGTATGTGAGGAGTCTGTCACAATGCCGACCTGGGCCCCGGTGAAAGAGATCGCTTCCACTTCCCTTTCATGCAGGGCCATAGCTAGAAGCGCTACAGAGACCTGTTCCCCCGTAGAAAGCAGCATGTCCATCTCCCGGTCCGACGGGTTATCCGTTATCTGGGACGCGAGCTCCACAAGTTCGTCGGTAGTGTCCCCCAAAGCCGACACCACTACGACCACATCGTTCCCTTTTTGTTTTGTAAGCGCTACTCTACGCGCCACCCCTTTTATCCTGTCGGGATTGGCCACGCTGGAGCCACCGAATTTCTGTACTATGACTTTTCTCCTGCCCATTTCCGTCCCTTATATTTGCTTTTTCTGTCCCGGGTCATTTCGATATCAATAACTTCATCAGTTCATGCCCGTGTTTCAACTCCATGCTGCCGGCTTTGGCGGCTTTTTCCGAGAACACCGTAACACCATCCGGCTCCACTCCTTTACCGGCTATAGCGAACGGTACCGGATCGGAAGTATGGGTCCTTTTCTTGACGGGAGTAGGATGGTCCGGGGAGATAAGCACCCTGAAGTCCTTACCACTGTTCTCCATGGCCTTCAAGACCCGCGAAGTGATCTTGCTGTCAAAATTCTCTATGGCTTTTATCTTCTCCAGGATATCGCCATTATGCCCGGCTTCATCCGGGGCTTCTACATGTATGAAGACCATATCCATCTCGTCAAGCGCCTCGAGCGCCGCTTCAGCCTTTCCGCTGTAATCCGTATCGTAATAACCCGTGGCACCGGGCACATCTATGACCCGCAGCCCAAGCACTTTGCCCATTCCCTTGAGAAGATCGACCGCCGATATTATGGCCCCTGAAAGACCGTAAGCGCTCGAGAACAATGGCATGTCGGGTTTTTTCCCCTGACCCCATACCCATATCATGTCAGCCGGGTTCTGGCCAAGGTCGATACGAACCTTGTTTATATCATGTCCCTTGAGGACCTCACGCCCCCTGACCATGATATCCACCAGTTCCTGTTCTTTCGGGTAATATTTGTCTATCGGCTGGTCCAGTATGTCATGGGGCGCGAAACATTCCGTCTTGGCCAGTCTTTCGGCTTCGGTCCGGGACGAACACTTGATAACAAGCAGGTTCCTGTAGCTTGTCCCGGTATAGAACCTGTAGCGGCTGCTTCCAAGACATCTGTCCAGCTCCTTGACAAGCATATCGGTCTCTTTCGTAGAAATATGCCCGGCCGAATAATCGGCCATTATACCGTCGGAGATAGATACCATGTTGAACCTGAACGCCACGTCGTTCGGCCCCAGGTCCACACCCAGATTAGCCGCTTCCAATGGCCCTCTCCCGCAATAATATTTCCGGGGATCATATCCCAATATGGAAAGATTAGCCACATCGCTCGCCGGCGTCATACCTTTTGGGACATTGCTTGATATCCCAACGATACCTTTTTTCGCTATCAGGTTCATGCCCGGCGCGTTGGCCACTTCCATACATGTACGGTCATTGAGCTCTTCCAGCGGTTCTCCCGCCATACCGTCAGGAACGAGGATAATATACTTCATAAGATTATAGACCAGCCTCCTTGACCACCTCTTCAAGCTTTGGCTCAACTACCGGAGGATGTTCCAGGCATTTTATAGCGCGATCCGGATCCTTGAGCCCATGGCCCGTGAGCACACAGATTATGTCCTTTGTCTCCCCATCCGCAAGTTCCGGGAAATATCCCTCTCCCGCCTTTTTCATTACACCCGCCACGCTTGCCGCCGACGCGGGTTCACAGAACACCCCGACTTTCCCGGCCAGGAACTTATAGGCGTCAAGGATCTCATCGTCCGTCACCTTGTCTATGAGCCCACCGGACTCATCCCTTGCCTCCTCGGCGGACTTCCAACTGGCGGGATTCCCGATCTTTATCGCCGTCGCTATGGTCTGCGGGTCTTTTACGGGCCTTCCTTCCACTATGGGAGCGGCCCCCGCAGCCTGGAAACCAAGCATTACCGGGCATGACCTGGTAATACCCGAGGCCTTATATTCTTTATATCCTTTCCAATACGCCGTGATGTTCCCGGCATTCCCGACCGGAAGCGCGTGATAATCCGGGGCATGGCCCAGCTTATCGCATATCTCGAAAGAAGAGGTCTTCTGCCCTTCGATACGATACGGATTTATCGAGTTCACCAAAGTTATAGGATACTTTTCCGTAAGCTCTCTCACTATTTCCAGCGCGTCGTCGAAATTACCCTTGATTGCTATGACCTTCGCGCCGTGTATAAGGGCCTGGGCCAGCTTACCGAGCGCTATAGCGCCTTCGGGAATGACCACTATGCATTTTATGCCCGCACGTGCCGAGTATGCCGCAGCCGAAGCCGAGGTATTCCCCGTAGACGCGCACGCGACGGCCTTTGATCCCGCCTCCAGGGCTTTTGAGACCGCCATGGTCATTCCCCTGTCCTTGAAACTCCCGGTAGGGTTCAGGCCTTCATACTTAAGCCACACCCTGTATCCTTTGCCAACGACCGCGGCTACAGGATCGGCTTTTATCAGCGGCGTATCCCCTTCCTCAAGAGAGATCACCGGGGTTTTCCCCGATACCGGAAGATATTTTCTGTATTTGTCTATAAGTCCCATGTTCTCCTCTCGATCAAAAGCTACTGTTCCATCCTTATGGCGACCGTACTGTCGCTTACGTGTTCCAGCTTATCCGCTTCCATTATGGCTTTTCTCATATCGCCTTCAAGCGCTTTATGCGTAAGTATTATCACGGGCACCGGCCCACCTTCATTCCTTTCGTCCTGAGATACACTGGCGATACTTATGTTATTCTTAGCGAGAACGGAAGATATACCGGCCAGCACACCGGGCTTATCAATAACGGAGAACCTCAGGTAATAAGATATCTTTATATCTTCCATCTTCTTTATCCTGCCACCGGGAGCGAAAACCGGGTCGCATGCCGGCTGGTCCGGACTCCCGGAGCTGTTCATGTTCCTTGCTATCTCGATGATATCGCCCATAACGGAACTCGCTGTCGGCCTGCTTCCGGCCCCTTTGCCAAAAAGCAGCGATTCCCCGACGAGGTCACCCTTGATGAATATGGCATTGTCCGCGCCGCGTACACCCGAAAGAAGATGAGATACCGGTATCAACGTCGGATGGACCCGAAGCTCTATGCCGTCGGCGGTATTCTTGGCGATAGCCAGGAGCTTAACGCTATATCCCCATCTTGCGGCGTTCCTGATGTCCTGGCTGGATACAAGCTCTATCCCTTCGGTGTAAACGTCTTTTGCCGTAACATCCGCGCCAAATCCCAGTACCGACAATATTGCCAGCTTATGCGCGCTGTCGGCCCCGCTTATATCCAGGGTCGGATCGCTTTCAGCGAACCCTTTGGCCTGCGCGGTCCCCAGGGCGTCGGCGAAAGAACATCCTTTTTCCGACATTTCCGTCAATATGAAATTGGTCGTACCGTTGAGTATGCCGTATATGGTCTCTATCCTGTTAGCGACAAAACTGTCACGTAAGGTCCTGATAACGGGTATGGCGCCGCCTACACTCGCCTCGAAATTCACGGATACACCTTTCGCGGAAGCCGCCGAAAAGATCTCTTTCCAGTGCTCGGATAAAAGGGCCTTGTTAGCCGTAACTACATGCTTGCCCTTACGTATCGCCCCAAGTATTATGCTCTTTGCCGGCTCAATACCGCCAATAAGTTCAACGATCACGTCTATGTCGTTATCGTTCAGCAGATCATCATAGGACCCGGTAATGATATCACATTTTCCCCTGGAAATGTCTTTCAACGCGGCCGCCGCACTATCGCATACACCTTTGACCTTTAAAGACACCCCGGCCCTTTTCTCGATAAGAGGTCCATTGCTTATCACAGCATCATATACGCCCTTGCCTATGGTACCAACGCCTATTATGCCTATATTGACCGTTTTCATCTCTCCTCTTTCCGTCAGTATAAGGTCTTGAAAAAATGGTCGGGACGGCCGGATTTGAACCGGCGACCCCTAGTCCCCCAGACTAGTGCGCTAAACCAGACTGCGCTACGTCCCGACTATGGATTGTACTCAATCTTCTATTTTGAGATCTCGCGTCATCAGCTCTGTAACCGCTTCCGCCGCGTTCTTGCCTTCGTAGATAACTTCATACACTTTGGAACTTATTGGCATCTCAACGTTGTATTTATCTGCCAGTTGCCTTACGGCTCTACAAGTTGCCGCGCCTTCAACTACCATCTCGGTACCTTCAAGCACCTCCCGGGCGGACCTGCCTTTGCCCAATTCCTCCCCCAACCACCTGTTACGACTACGCGGGCTTATACAGGTCGTCGCCAGATCTCCCATACCACTAAGACCTCTGAAAGTATCGGCCTTCGCTCCCATTCTCTCGCCAAGTCTGGTGATCTCAGCAAGCCCTCTCGTAAGTATGGCCGCTTTTGTATTCGTACCGAACCCCAGACCGTCCGATATGCCCGCGGCTATGGCGATAACGTTCTTTAGCGCCCCACCGAGCTCCACGCCCGTGATATCGTCCGAAGTATAGATACGGAACCGGTCGGTGGTCAGTATCTCCTGGGCCTCTTTCATATGCCCTCTGCTCCCGGCAAGGACCACGGCCGTCGGCACTTTCTGGGCCACCTCATAAGCTATGCTGGGCCCGGATAACGCGCCTATTTCGGTATTCGGGAAAAGCCCCGAAAGGATCTCCGACGGACGCATCAATGTATCGTATTCGATCCCCTTTGTAGCGCTTATCACATTCTTAAAATCGGCCGCGATGAATCTCTTCGCGGTCTGGCCGAGATATTCACACGGCACAACAAAGACCGCGTATCCGGAACCGGACGCTTCTGATACTTCAGAAGTGACCTTTATCCCCTTAGGGATACGTATCCCTTTGAGGAATTTGGGATTTTCCCTGTGCTTATCGATATAATCGGCGTATTCAGGGGAAAAACTCCACAAAGTGGTCTCTATACCCTTAGAATCAAGAAGTATAGCCAAAGCCGTACCCCAGCCGCCGTCTCCTATTACGGTAACTTTGCTCATAATAACCTTGAAAGTTTAACATAGATGATTTTTATAGTCAATAAGATTACTATTATAGGGGAGTTACGTGGACCCTGGAAAGAAAGAGAGGGATGGACCGGGTTCCATCCCTCTCACCTTTAGGAGGTAGTGTCTGCACCTAAGTGCAGCACCTTTAGGAGATCATTTGTTATTTATCCTCTCTAGGAGGAATAAGCGGCCTTTTAACATGGATATCTTCCATATGACCACCAGAAACGTCAATACATGCGCGGGATCGGACATTTTCATGTTCATGCTTTCTCCTTGATCTGGTCTATAGTGATCTTCAGTTCATTAAGGTACATGATCCGGTACGCGGTATGCCGCGAAACCACGAATATTTCCCCCAATATCTTGCATATTATCTTGTTCTCCCCGGTACGCGTATCCACATGCCGGAGGATATGACAGTCTCTTTTAGTGCCCTCATCCGTTTTTGCGCGTATCCACTCTTTTATCACCTGTTTGTTCTCCGATGTAAACCTTTCCTTTATAAAGTACTTACACATCCACTTCTTGGAAACTTTATTACGTGAACGTGCAGATATCTCCTCTATAGATATCTCACTTTTTCTGGGATTATCGCCTAATTTGCTTTTGTAAAATAATTCCTTCATGACTGCCCTTGGTTATGACTTTTTAAATCTATTGAATAAGTTTCCTAAAAAAACGGGGTTTCCCCTTTTGCCGAATATATCTAATTTATATATTTCCTTTTTCTTGTGCTAACAATGCTATTATACAGCATCCACAAAATAAAACAAGAGAATATTACTGGCTTTTTTTAATCTTAACGAAGCGGTTTTCGGTCCCCTGGAAAAGACGCCTGATATTGCTACGATGTGAATAGATGCCTAGAAAACACAGTCCGCACGAAAAAAGAACTACCTCAAGATCTTTTCCGGTGACCATGGTAAGAACAGGAAGGACCAAAGCCGCTGAAATGGACGCGATCGACACATATCGGGTGAACATGAATACCACCCCCCAGACCAACAGGCAGGCGGCAAGCACCACGGGCATCATGCCTCCGATCACGCCAGCGGTCGTCGCTACACCCTTCCCCCCCTTGAACCCAAGAAAAACATTCCAGATATGCCCGGCGATAGCCGCCACTCCCAGAAAGATCACGACAACACTCAGTTGTCTGGGTATATCAGATATGAAATACTTATCCGCCATTTCCGGCACAAGACGTTTCAACATCTCCGGCAACAACGTTACCGCGACGAACCCCTTGAGCACATCTATGATGAAGACCGCTATAGCGGCTTTTTTACCGATGGTCCTCGCGACATTCGTAGCGCCTACATTTCCACTGCCATGTTCGCGAATGTCGATCCCCTTCATTGCCTTGCCGAATATATACGCGGTAGGGAAAGAACCAATGAGATACGCGCATATTATCGCGAGAAATATATATATCATTTTCTTTCCTTTCTCGATCTCTTTAGATTTATCCTCACCGGGAGACCCTTTAAAGGGAAATTACTCCTGAGCTGGTTCTCGATAAAGCTCAAATGTGCCGGAGATACCCATGCGGGGTCGTTCACGAAATAATCAAAACTTATCGGCCGTGTCCCGGTCTGCACAATGTACAGGAAATTAGGCCGTTTGTCCCTTCGGGGAACGGGCACCTGCCCCGGGTCCCTTTTCTCGAACACCTTGTTAAGCGCCGGCGTCGGGACTTTCATGTTAAGCGATGTATCCAGCTCCTTCGCTATGGCAAGACTTTCAAGCACGTTATAATCTTTCTTGGCGGAAGCGTAAAGCAGCGGATATTTTTCAAGCTTGCTGTTCTCTTCCAGAAGATGGTCTTTATAACCATCCTGGTCCACGTCATCGACGCCGGCGGCAAGGTCCCACTTATTTATGAGGACAAGGCACGCTTTTCCCTGCTCTTCTATGAAATTCAATATACCCGTATCGTCCCTCGTCATCCCCTCCGCGGCATCAATAAGAAGAAAGGCGACATCCGCCCTTTCTATCGCGTCACGCGAACGCATCATACTGTAGGAATCCACCGGTTCCTTGACCTTTTTCCTGTGCCTGATACCGGCTGTGTCGATCAATATATAATCGGTATCATCATACTTGAAATATGTATCCATGGAATCCCTGGTCGTCCCGGGGACCTCACTGACGATGAACCGCTTCTTTTTCAGCAGGGCGTTCACGAACGATGATTTCCCGACGTTCGGCCTCCCGACCACGGCTATCTTGATGTACCGCGTGTCTTTTTTCACGGCAGGCCTGCCACTGGCGGCACCCATGATCTTCCTGATATGCTTTTTCAGTGACTGGACACCCCTCTTGTGCAAAGCGGAGATCGGCATGGGCTCCCCCAGTCCAAGCGTATAGAACTCGGATATCCCGCTCTCTATCCTAGCGTTATCGACCTTGTTCGCCACAAGAAGGATATTTTTGCTGTACTTCCTCAAAAGGAACGCTATTTCCGTATCCATCGGCGTCATACCCGCCATGGCGTCCACTACTACCAGAATGAGCTCCGCCTCCTCCATGGCGCTGAATATCTGCTGCTGGATCTCATGTGAGAACCGATCCTTATCTCCGGCCATATACCCGCCCGTATCGATGAGCCTTGCCTTTGCCCCCCCGATGTCCACAAAAGACTCCACCCTGTCCCGGGTAGTACCGGACTGCTCTACAACGACCGCCTTTCTTTCCCCAAGAAGACAGTTGAAGACGGAAGATTTTCCCACATTAGGCCTGCCGACTATGCTTATTGTCGGAAGTTCATTCGGATTTTCCATTTATATACCCGGACCCTATCCTTAAATAATCCAACCCCGATATGACCGTAAGTACCACGGTCACGCTACACAACCATTTTGAATATATGAACTCCACAAGAAGCGCTATAACTGTCAGCATCTGGAAGAACGTGGTGATCTTCCCTATCACTGTGGGCCTTATGTCCACTTTGTCGAAGATCATGTTAATGGACGCTATCCCCGCGAGAATGATCACGTCCCTCGATATTATGATCACCGGCACATATACCGGTATTTTCAGGTGCTCAGGCAGGCCGGACACAAGGCTGAAACTTATGAACGCGCTGCCGATAAGCAGTTTATCCGCCAACGGGTCCATCACCGCCCCAATCTCGGTCTTCTCGTTCCTGGTCCTGGCTATATATCCGTCCAAAGCGTCCGTGATCGTGGCTATTGTGAAGACTACAAGCGCTTCGGTAAGCTTACCATAAAGCACAAGCGTTATAAAGACCGGAACAAGCACTATCCTTAACAACGTAAGACGATTCGCCAGGTTCATCCCTTTAATCCCCACCTTTTAAGAGACGTATCCTCGTAATAGGCCAGTGTATCACGAAAGCCTTGCCGACCATATTGTCTACCGGGGTGAACCCCCAATACCTGGAATCAAGCGAGTTAGCGCTGTTATCCCCAAGCACGTAGAACTCTCCCTCGGGAACATGTATCTCTTTCCCTTCCTCCCCATACTCGCCCTTGCCGTAATAGTAGAAACGGTTGAACGGTACTGAGTCCAGGACCTTACCGTTCACGTACACCTTGCCGTTCTGTATCATGACCGTATCCCCAGGCCCGGCTATATAACGCTTAATGAGGAACTTTTTCTTTTCGACCGGGGACTTGAACACGACGATATCACCGGATACCGGATCTTCCAGTTCCGGCAGCTTAATATGGGTGAACGGTATTTTCGCCCCATACACGAACTTGTTGACGAATATACGGTCGCCCGGCTTAAGCGTAGGGAACATGGAATGGGACGGTATCTTGAACGGCTGTATGATGAACGTCCTGATGAAAAGCGCCAGCACCCCAGCGACCAGGACCGGCTTCACCCATTCGTACCACCACCAGTCCCATGAGTATTTACGATAGATCACGAAACTCTCATTGCCTTCAGGAACGCTTCCTTCGGCACATCCACCTTGCCGATCCTGCGCATCTTTTTCTTTCCCTCTTTCTGTTTCTCCCATAGCTTCCTCTTCCTGGTTATATCTCCTCCATAACACTTGCTGGTAACATTCTTCTTGAGGGCCGAGATATCCTCTCTAGCCACGATCTCCCCTCCGATAGCCGCCTGCAACGCTATTTTGAAAAGATGTTTCGGTATGCTCTCCTTGAGTTTTTCCACCAGCTCTTTTCCTCTCGTCCTCGCCCGATCCCTGTGTACAATGGCCGAAAGCGCGTCACACGGAACGGCGTTTATCAAGATGTCCAGTTTCACGATGTTAGACCTGCGATATCCTATAAGCTCGTAATCAAGGGACCCGTATCCCTGGGTCGAGGACTTTATCTTATCATAGAAATCGATCACTATCTCGGCGAGCGGCATGTTATAAGTGAGTTGTATACGCTTGGGGTCCAGATATTTCGTGCTGATGAACTCCCCCCTCTTGTTCTCGCAGAGCTGCATGAGCGTACCAAGGCTCTCGGCCGGGGAGAAGATATGGCACCTTACAAAAGGTTCTTCCACATACTCGATCTTTTCGTTCTCGGGATATTTCGTCGGGTTATCCACTTCCATCATCTCGTCCTGGCCGCTTATTTTTACCCGGTAGTTAACACTGGGGCTGGAAGCTATAAGATCCAGGTTGAATTCCCTTTCCAGCCTTTCCTGGATTATCTCCATATGCAGCAGACCCAGGAACCCGCAACGGAACCCGAATCCCAGGGCCGCGGATATTTCCGGCTCATACATGAAAGAGGGGTCAGAGAGCTGCATCTTGTCCATGGCGACCTTGAGGTCCTCATAATCCTCGTTGCTCACGGGGAATATACCGCTGAACACCATGGGCTTGACCTTCTTATACCCGGGCAGCGGGCTGGAAGCGGGACACAAGGCGTCCGTAATGGTATCCCCCACGACGACCTCTTTTGCTTCCTTTATATTACATACTATATATCCGACCGAACCGCAACCCAACCGCTCCACGGTCCGTTCGCTCGGGACGAAAACACCCGTTTCTTTCACCTCATACCTGGATCCCTTGTTCATCATCTCTATTTCCATGCCAGGCCGAAGCTCCCCGTTGATTATCCTCACGTATATTATAACTCCCCTGTATATATCATAGGAGGAGTCGAAGATGAGGGCTTGCAGGGGGTCTTCACTTTTACCGGCCGGCGGGGGCACGTTCTTCACCACGGCCTCCAGCACTTCTTTTGTACCCAGTCCTTCTTTGGCGCTGATCATCAGGATATCGTCGTCGTCACACCCGAGAAGATCGAATATCTGGTGTTTGACCTCTTCTATCCTCGCGTTCTTGAGGTCTATTTTGTTTATTATAGGTATTATCTTGAGGTCATGCTCCATCGCCAGGTAAAGGTTAGCCAGCGTCTGCGCCTCTACCCCCTGCACCGCGTCCACCAGGAGCAAGGCTCCTTCGCACGCGGCTATGGATTTCGAGACCTCATACGAGAAATCAACATGCCCCGGAGTATCGATGAGGTTAAGAAGATATTTGTTCCCGTCATCGGCGTCATAATATATCCTGACCGCGCTTGATTTGATGGTTATACCCCGTTCACGCTCAAGGTCCATATTATCCAGGAGCTGGTCCCTGAACTGCCTGTCCTCTACAGTATGGGTATATTGGATGATCCTGTCCGCGAGCGTGGATTTACCATGATCTATATGCGCGATTATGCAAAAATTGCGTATCTTGTCCAGTCCGTACATATTATGTCTGCCTTTTTGAGTATATGTATACGTTCATCATGACATTAATTTTAAGGCGTATTTCTTCCCGGCGCCTATATACTTGAGCGACATGCCCCTGGTCCGCGTCTCCGAATATATCCTGAGCTTGGGCTCTGTCCCTGAAAGCCTTACCAGAAGCCAGCTCCCGTCATCACAAATGAATTTTGTCCCGTCATAATCCTTGATGTCGACCACAGGCCTTCCAAGCACGTCCTTCAAAGGCTTGTCCTTGAGCCCCTTCATCAGTTTTTTCCTCTTAGAACTGTCGAACACCATGTCCTCTCTCTCGTAGACGTAATCCCCGAACTCCCGGTTCATATCGGCTACGATACGCGAAAGCGGCTTCTTCGCCGACACAATGAGCTCCATCACCAAAAGCGCTGAAAGGAACCCGTCGCGTTCCGGCACATATCCCTTGAACGTCACGCCACCCGTTTCCTCGCCACCTATCAGTATATCTTTCTTCAGCATCATCTCGCAGATGTATTTGAACCCGACAGGCGTTTCATAACATTTAAGCCCGAACTTCCTGCACATATTCTCTATCTGTCCGGTGCCACATATCGTCTGGATCACGCCGCCTTTTTTCTTCCTGTTGCGAAAAAGATGAAGAAGAAGTACCGCCATGAGCTTATGCCCTGAAAGCACGTTGCCCTTTTCGTCAACAACGGCAAGCCGGTCGGAATCACCGTCCGTGGCGATCCCCAGGTCATACTTACCTTTCTTTATCCCGGCCACGAGCTCCTTCAGGTGTTTTTCGTTAGGTTCCGGCGGTCTTCCGTTGAACCCGGGATTCACCTCGTCATAGATGTAGTCGGTCTTTATCGAGGTGTCTTTCAATATCGTCCTGATATAATTCCCGCCGGTACCGTTCATCGAGTCGATCAGCACCCTGAGTTTGGCTTTCTTAAGTTTTTTCATGTCCGCGTATTTTTTCACTACCTTGAGCTGGACTGAAACTATGTCCTCTATCATGACCTTTTTATCCGATACAGCTTTGTCCATGTCGACCTTCTTCACCTTGGACTTATAAAGCCGTTTTTCGATATCATCGATGATATCACTCCCGGCCGACCCGGCAAAATAACCTTTATATTTTATTCCGTTATAACTAAAGGGGTTATGGCTTGCCGTTATCATCACGCCACCCGTGAGTTTCTTCTCCCTTATATACACGCAAACCGCCGGCGTCGGGCTCGGTTTATCCGACAAAACCACTTTTATCCCGTTCGCGGCGACAACACACGCCACAGTCTCGGCATACTCTTTCGAAAGGAATCGCGTGTCATACCCGACCACTATCTTCCTTTTCCTGTATATGGGCTTTTTCTGCGCTTTGATGAAATCCGCTATGGCCTGCGCCACTATTTCCACGTTATCGAACGTAAAATCCTTGCTTATTATCGCCCTCCACCCGTCGGTCCCGAATTTTATGTTGGACATCCCTTTCCTCCTCCGTTCTTATCTTTTATTGATGCCACGATATCCGTCGCGGCATCGGGTCATTTTCCCTTAAGCGCCTCTATGGCCATCTTATAATCTGACTTCCCGAACACCGCCGTACCGGCCACCAGGACATCAACACCCGCGTCCACAGCCTGCCTAGCGGTATCGACGTTTATCCCACCATCTACCTGGATATACCCGTCGAAACATCCCCTTATCTCCTTCACCTTGTCGAGCATTTCCGGCATGAACGCCTGCCCGCCGAAACCCGGTTCGACCGTCATGACCAGCACCAGATCAAGTTCGGGAAGCAGACCCTTAACCCTGGATATATCGGTCCCCGGTTTTACGGATATACCGGCTTTTTTTCCTTTCTGCCTTATTTTCCCGATAATGCCGGCCGGATCGTCCACAGCCTCGGCGTGGAACGTTATAAGATCACTCCCGGCATCAGCGAAGTCTCCCACATATTTTCCCGGATCATTGATCATGAGATGCACATCGAAAAAGAGCTTGGAAACAGGGCGGATGGATCGCACGACCAGCGGCCCTATCGTTATGTTCGGGACAAAAGCCCCATCCATTACGTCAATATGTACCCAGTCAGCGCCGGCCGCCTCGATGTCCTTTATCTCCCGGCCTAACCTGGAAAAATCGGCCGACAATATGCTTGGCGCTACCATTACGCTTTTTTTCATGATATTACCGCTCCTTTACAGACCATTTACCCCTCTTTTCATCACCCTTCTTTCCTTTTCCTGGACATTCCCGACCACAGCCAGCCTTACGGCACGACGGTCGAATACGTGGCGTGACGCCCGCAAGACATCCTCTTCCGTCACGTGGTCTATATTGGCCAGGACTTCCTTGACCTGCGGCACCTCCCCGTGGACCATCAAACGATCTCCCAGCCATAGCATCCTCGAGGATGTGGCCTCCATCGCGAGCTCGAACTGTCCTTTTGTATATCGTTTGGCCCTTTCAAGCTCATCCGGGGTTATCCCGAGATCCTTCATTTTCTTTATTTCCCCTGTAATGGCGTCAAGGGCCCGGGAAGCTTTTCTCGTATCGACCCCGGCATGTATCTGTAACTCTCCTACATCGCTATGCCGTTTGTACGAAGAGGATATATCGTAACAAAGACCGTTCTTTTCCCTTAATTCCTCGAAAAGCCGGGAAGACATGTTCCCCCCTAAAATAACGTTCAAGATCTTTATCGCGAACCTTTCCCTCATATCCTTCGCGGTAGCGTAAAACCCCATGGCAATATGGACCTGCTGCGCGTCATCCGCGGAGAATCTGACCACAGGTCCGGTAGAACGGACAACAGGCCTCTTGACCTTTTTCCTGTCCTTCTTTTTCATGGCACTGAACCCGGAAGGCATATATTTCCGTATGACGCCCATATCGACATCTCCGGTAGCCACGATCGCGATATTGGCGGGATGGTAGTTCCCTTTCTTGAACGCCCAAAGCTTGTCCAGGTCTATGCTCTTAACGGTGGCTATCGTACCCGTAAGCGGTCTTCCCAGAGGATTGTCCGGCCACATTATCCCGTTCAAAAGATCCAGTACATGTTCAGACGGCTGGTCCCGGTACATTTTTATCTCTTCGCAAACGACGAATTTTTCCTTGGCAAGATCCCCGCCGTCAAACTTTGGGTCAAGCACCATGTCCGACAATATTTCCATTCCCAGTCCCGTATACCTCGAAGGCACTTTCACCATGTAACATGTGACCTCATCAGACGTGAACCCGTTGAAGGAACCTCCGACACCTTCGACTGATTCCTTAAGTGCCTTCGCGTCACGCGTATTGGTACCCTTGAAAAGCATATGCTCTATAAGATGGCTTATTCCACTGACCTCCGCCGGCTCATATCTCCCCCCAACACCTATCCATATACCAAGCGATACCGACGACATATGGCGCATAGGGGAAACCATCATCGTCAGCCCGTTATCTGTCCTTTTTTTCTCGAACATGCATCTCCCGTCCGTGTTCCGACCTATTTCTCCATGCTATCAAGATATTCCTGCAATATCAGCTGTGCGGCTATTTTATCGACCACTTTCTTCCTCTTCCTGCGTGATACGTCCGCGGATATCAGCACGCTTTCCGCGCCCCGCGTGGTAAGCCGTTCGTCCCATAGCACCACATTAAGTCCTGTGGCTTCTTTTATCTTCTCGGCCAGGACCTCGCTATCCCTGCCACGCTCTCCGACGGTCCCGTTCATATTGATAGGAAAACCCACCACTATTTCCTTTACACCATATTCATCCGCGAGTTCCTTTATCCTGGAAACAGCGTCACGATCGGTCCTCCTCTCCACTACACCCCTACCCTGGGCTATGGTCCCGCTCTCGTCAGATACGGCCACTCCTATATGCTTCATGCCTATATCAAGCCCCATCACTCTCATGCTCAGGCCTCACCCCTTTGCCGCGTGCACAGCGTCCGCCATATCCCGGACGAACTTCCTCACCGTTCGCAGCATCCTTTCCCTGTTCCCAAGGTTCTTTTCGATGATCTTGATCACCGCGCTACCCACTATGACTCCGTCAGATACCGACGCTATATCGCGCGCCTGGGCCGGAGTGGATATCCCGAACCCCACGCACACAGGCACATTGGATATCTTCCTGAGTTTTTCTACCCTGCTCTTAAGCCCGTGGGCCAATCCTGTCCTTTCGCCCGTAACACCGGTGAGAGAGACATAATACAGGAACCCTCCGGACATGTTCGATATCTCGCGGGTTCTCTTCATGGAGGTTGTGGGGGCGGCCAACATTATCAGGCAAACATTGTTCCTCCTGCACGCTTTTTCAAGTAGCCCGGCTTCCTCCATGGGAAGGTCCGGGACTATTATCCCGTCAGCGCCGGAAGAAGCAGCGGCACGCGCGAACCTCTCAACACCGTACGTAAAGATTATGTTGTAATAGGTCATGAACGCTATCGGCACATCAATGCTCTTCCTTGTCCTTTTCACGAGATCAAGTACCTTTTTTACCGTACATCCTGCCGTAAGGGATCTATGGATAGCACGTTGTATCGTAGGTCCGTCCGCCATGGGATCCGAGAACGGTATACCTAACTCGACCATATCCGCCCCGGACCCGGCCAGTCCCCTGACAAGCTTCTCCGTGGTCCCCAGGTCCGGGTCCCCGGCGGTAATATAAGTAATCAGGGCTTTACGCCCGGCCAGTCTTTCGAACATGGATACTATCCTGTTCGAACTTAGTGATCTTTTTACGTTTTTTCCAGTCATAAGTATTCCTTGATTATGTTCATATCCTTGTCCCCTCGACCGGAAAGACACAATACTATGATGTCTTTCTTCTTCGCCCTCTTTACCAGTTCGGGAAGATAAGCTACAGCGTGCGCCGACTCAAGTGCCGGCATTATGCCTTCACAGACGGCAAGGGTCTTCACTCCGCAAAGCGCCTCTTTATCCGTTATTGACACATATTCCGCCCGACCGGAATCCTTATAGAAAGAATGTTCCGGGCCAACGCCGGGATAATCAAGTCCGGCCGACACCGAATGCGCCAGTTGTATCTGGCCATCACTGTCTTCCAGGAGATAACTTTTGCTCCCATGCAGCACTCCAGGGCGGCCTTTTTTGAGCGCTGCCGCGTGCTTACCGGTCGACAGTCCCGCCCCCGCCGCTTCGACCCCTATGAACTTCACGGCCTTATCGCCGTAGAACTCATGGAAAAGCCCCATTGAGTTACTGCCTCCGCCCACACAGGCCACCAGGTACGAAGGCAGCCTGCCTTCGATCTTAATGATCTGTTTTTTTGTCTCTCTGCCTATTATGGACTGGAAATCCCGTACCATCATAGGATAAGGATGCGGGCCAGCCACTGATCCGATCACATAATGCGTATCCCCTACGTTGGTCACCCAATCCCTTATAGCCTCGTTCATCGCGTCCTTAAGGGTACATGAGCCGCTATCGACAGGGATGACCTCGGCTCCCAGGAGATTCATCCTGGACACGTTGAGGCTCTGCCTTTCTATGTCTTCCGTGCCCATATACACCGCGCATTTCATGCCGAAAAGCGCGGCAACGGTAGCCGTAGCCACACCATGTTGTCCGGCTCCGGTCTCGGCTATCAGCCTCCTCTTGCCCATCTCTTTCGCCAGGATTGCCTGCCCCACGGTATTATTTATCTTATGCGCGCCGGTGTGCAGCAAGTCCTCCCTCTTGAGATATATCCTGGCACCGCCCAGAGTACGCGTAAGGCTTTCGGCATAATACAACGGCGTAGGCCTCCCCACATATTCCCTGAGATAATACCTTAGTTCTTTCCGGAAAGGCGCGGACATGCATATTTTCCTGTAAGCTCTTTCCAGTTCTTCCACGGCCGGCATAAGTGTTTCGGGTACGAACCTCCCCCCGAACTCGCCGAAATATCCCTTTTTATCCGGTAGGTCCTGTTTTTTTCGCATTTTTTATGAACTCCCTCAATAATACTTTATCTTTTATCGCGGTCAGTTTTTCCACCCCGCTGGAAACATCAACTCCGAACGGTGACAGCTCAAGTACCGCACGCGCAACGTTATCGGGATCAAGTCCTCCCGCCAGGAAGAAAGGCTTATTTATATCCCGTATCCTTTTTCTGAGCACATCCCAGTTAAAGACCTTACCGGTGCCTCCATGGAAATCCTTGTCATAGGTGTCGAACACAAAATAATCCACGCAAAGGTAGTCCCGACAACTTTTACCCCCGGGATGAATTATCCCATCGGTACCGACCTTAAGCACCTTGAGCAGTTTTACCCCGCGCGCGCCTTTCCCCAAAAGAACGTTCTCCAGCCTTTCACAGTACTCCGGGCTCTCATCGCCATGCAATTGTACATGGTCAATGCCACAGCGCACTACCATGTCGCTAACCTCGTCCACCGGGCTATCCATGAAGAGGCCGGTAAATCCGCTGGTGTACCCATTCTTCCGCGCGGCCTCAAGTATCTCTATTGCCCGGCTCTCAGGAACGGCCCGTGGTGTCCCCTTTATGAATATGAGCCCAATAAGGTCCGCACCTAGCCTGAACGAGTCCAGCGCGTCCTCCGCTCGTGTTATACCACATATCTTGACTTTCGTCATGTGATCGGGCTCTTTTCTTCTATCCGGCTACGCACGGGATATCTTTCTGCGCGAGCTGTATTTTCTCATCCGGCAGCTCGAAATCTTCCAGTTGCCCGGAAAGATACGCGTTATAGGACGCCAGGTCAAAGTGTCCATGTCCGCTGAACATCATCACGATACACTCTTCCCTTCCTTCCTCCTTACACCTGATAGCCTCGTCGATAGCCGATCTTATAGCGTGTGAGGTCTCAGGAGCGGGAATGATCCCTTCAGCCCTGGCGAACATGACCGCCGCGTCGAAAACACTGTTCTGGTGGTAGGCCTTGGCCTCCACTACCTTCTGGTCGACAAGAAGGCTTACAAGAGGCGCCATGCCATGGTACCTGAGCCCTCCGGCGTGTATCCCCGGCGGGACGAAACCGTGTCCCAGCGTATGCATCATGAGAAGCGGCGTCATTTTCGCCGTATCCCCGAAATCATATCTATACGGCGCCCTTGTCAAGGTGGGGCATGCCGTGGGTTCGGTCGCTATTATCTTTATATCCGCGCCGTCAAGCTTATCCTTGACGAACGGGAACGCGAACCCCGCGAAGTTGCTTCCGCCCCCGCAACACCCGATCAATACGTCAGGGCTTTCACCCGCGATAGCCAGCTGTTTCTTCACTTCCTGCCCCACTATCGTCTGATGCAACAGCACGTGGTTAAGCACACTGCCAAGTGAATATTTAACGTCATCTTCTTTTACCGCGGCCTCTATGGCCTCAGAGATGGCCATGCCCAGACTGCCAGTCGTATCAGGGAACTCGGCGAGTATCTTCCTGCCGGTTTCGGTCCTTTCGCTGGGGGACGGATACACTTTGCCGTTCCATACATGCATAAGGAACTTCCTGTAAGGTTTTTGGTCATAACTGACCCGGACCATGTATACCTCACATTCGAGCCCGAACAGGTTACACGCGAACGAAAGAGCGCTTCCCCATTGCCCCGCGCCCGTTTCCGTGGTTATTTTCCTCACGCCCGCCTGCTTGTTGTAATATGCCTGCGCGACCGCCGTGTTCGGCTTATGGCTGCCGGGAGGAGAAACACTCTCGTCCTTATAATATATCCTTGCCGGCGTACCCAGCATCTTCTCCAGTCTCCTTGCCCTTCTAAGCGGCGTAGGCCTCCACAACCGGTAAATATCCATGAGCTCATCCGGTATCTCGATGTATTTCTCCATCGATATTTCCTGGTCGATGATGTTCCTGGGAAATATCGGCAACAGGTCATCAGGGCTTATCGGCTTACCCGTCGCCGGGTTGATCGGCGGCTTTAACGGCTGTGGCAGGTCCGGTTGTATGTTATACCACCTAGTGGGAAGCTCTTTTTCACTGAGAAGTATCTTATAATCATCCATTAGTGTACCTCCATAATTTTGATCATTCTCTCATCAACTCCCTGACCTTATCCCCTATATTATCGGACGCCATGAACGTCTCGCCGATAAGTACGGCATTCACACCCAGGCTTTTGAGGAACATAACGTCCTCATAGGTCCGTATGCCGCTTTCCGATACTATTATCTTGTTTTCCGGGACATGTCTCATGAGCCTCTGTGTTACCGATATATCGACCTCAAAATCCTTGAGGTCCCTGTTATTTATGCCGATGATCAACGCGTGGCTGGCCACGGCTTTCTCGATATCCTCCTCATTGTGGGCCTCCACCAGGACATCCATGCCCATCTCTTTCGCGAGGCTCAGATACCTCGCCAGTTCCTCCTGGGTAAGTATCTGGGCGATCAGGAGTATCGCGTCCGCCCCGGCCACGGCCGATTCATATATCTGGTATTCGTCTATGATGAACTCTTTCCTGAGAACAGGGATAGTGACGTTCCTCTTTACCTCGTTTATGTACTCCAATTTCCCGTCAAAGAACCTTTCGTCGGTAAGCACGCTTATGGCGCTAGCCCCTGACGCCTGGTAAGTAAGCGCTATCTTGAGCGGGTTGAAATCCGCCCTTATGACCCCTTTTGAAGGCGACCTTTTCTTTATCTCCGCGATCAGGTTGATATGCCCTTTCCGCGATATGTTCTTCTTGAACTGGCTGCTTATATACAGGTTCTCGGCCTCTTTCCTGATCTGGCTGAGGGATATTTTCTTCTGGGCCCTGTCTATCTCGCGTTTCTTTTCCTCTATTATTTTCGAAAGTATCATTTTCTCCACTCCTGGGATAATATCATTTTGTTCCTGCGGAGGTCATCTTTGCCATCACCGCAAGTTTTTCCAATGCGCGCCCGGAATCTATGCATGTCCCGGCCATTTTGACGCCTTCCTTGAGGTCGTGCACTTTACCCGCGGCCATAAGCGCCAGGCTCGCGTTCATAAGGACAATATCCCTGTGTGGGCCCTTTTTCCCGGACAATACGGCCTTGACCATACGGGCGTTAGCCCTGGCCGACCCGCCTTTTATGGCCTCTATTGGGGCCTTACGCAACCCGAACGCTCCCGGGTTCAGGTAATAGGACCTTATCCTGCCGCCTTTGAGCTCGCTCACCAGGGACAATCCCGATATGGACAGTTCGTCCAGATGGCCACTACCATGGACCACATACGCCCTTTTGCTCCCCAGGCGCTTCAACACGCCTGCCATTAGCTCGGTAAGGTTCTTGGTGCATACACCCATCACCTGGCAATCCGCCTGTGCGGGATTGCATAACGGCCCGAGCAGGTTGAATATGGTACGTATGCCTATCTCCTTGCGCGGAGCGACCGCGTATTTCATCGCGCCATGGTAAAGCGGGGCGAACATAAAACATATCCCGATCTCCTTCAGGCATTTTTCCGAGACCTTGAGAGGCACATCTATACCGACTCCCAGCTTTTCCAACACGTCCGCGCTTCCACACCTGCCGGACGCCGCCCTGTTCCCGTGTTTAGCTACCTTTACGCCGCATCCCGCCACCACGAACGCCGCGGTCGTGGAAATATTGAAAGTGTTCTTGCCCGTCCCACCCGTACCACAAGTGTCGATGACCGGCTCATTGCCGCTTCCCGCGTTGATCTTCAGGGACCTCTGGCGCATCACACGCGCCGCACCCGTTATCTCGTCAACGGTCTCGCCTTTGATCCTGAGAGCCGTTATAAAAGACGCTATCTGTGCCGGAGTGGCTTTACCTGTCATGATGTGATCGAATACGGCGAAAGTCTCCTTCTCGTCCAGATCGGTGCGAGTCACCACTTTTTCTATCATCTTACTCATATCCATGCGGTTCATGCCTCCAGAAAATTACCCAACAGTTTTTTTCCTTCGAACGTCAATATGGACTCGGGGTGGAATTGCACTCCCCAGACAGCCATTTCCTTATGGGCCAGGCCCATTATCTCCTTGTCCTCGGTCCATGCGGTCACCTCCAGCGGGTCCTTCACTGTGGAAGGTTCCGCCAGGAGGGAATGATATCTGGTCGCCTCGAACGGGGAAGGAATACCCTTGAATATACCTTTACCGTCATGGTATATGAGGCTGGTTTTCCCATGCATTATGTTGTCGCCCCTCTCAACCTTAGCGCCATAGACCTCGGCTATGCACTGGTGCCCCAGGCAGACCCCCAGTATGGGCACTTTACCCTGCATCATCCTGATCACATCTTCGGAGATCCCGGCATCGGCAGGGCGTCCGGGTCCGGGTGATATAATGATCTTCTCCGGGGCCATATCGGCCACCTCTTCCAACGTTATCTGGTCGTTGCGATACACCACCAGATCAGCCCCCATTTCCCCGAGATACTGCACGAGGTTATATGTGAACGAATCATAATTATCGATGACCAATATCATTCCAGCCCCTCTTCCGCGAAATCTATTGCCTTCATCATGGCCATGGCCTTGTTCACCGTTTCCTTGAACTCGTTGACAGGGTCGGAATCCAGCACAATACCGGCGCCAGCCTGGATATTGGCCTCATCCCCATCCATTATGATGGTCCTTATGGTGATACACATATCGATATTGCCCGAGAAACTTATGTAACCAATGCATCCCGCGTAAAGACCACGTCTCAGGTTCTCCAGCTCGTCTATTAACTCCATGGCCCTTACCTTGGGCGCGCCGCTCACGGTACCGGCCGGAAAGGTCGCGCGGATAAGATCGTAAACGTCCTTATCCTTGCCGAGCTTTCCGACGATGTCACTTACAATATGCATCACGTGGGAATACCTCTCGATATGCATGAGCTGCAGCGTCTTGACCGAGGAATACTCACATACCCTGCCTATGTCATTACGCCCGAGATCCACCAGCATCACGTGTTCGGCCCTTTCCTTGGGATCGGCCAACAGCTCTTTTTCCAGCTCAATATCCTTTTCTTCGCTCTCCCCCCGCTTACGTGTACCCGCTATGGGCCTTATTTCCACGTTCCCGTCCTCACAGCGCACCAGTATCTCCGGGGATGAACCCACGATACGCTGGTCCCCGAACTTAAGGTAGTACATGTATGGTGACGGGTTTATGGACCTTAACGCCCTGTAGACCGAGAAGGGATCCGCGCCGGTCCTGCGCCTGAACCTCTGTGATAGCACTATCTGTATTATCTCACCGGCACGTATATATTCTTTGGCTTTCTCCACGGCATCGCCGAACGCGCTTTCCGTGAAATTCGACTCGACCTTGTTCGCGGTCATGCCCGTCGAGACCTTCGGTTCGGTGACCGGCAGCCTCATCTTTTCCACTATCGCCCCGATCTTCTCTACAGCCGCGTCATAGGCGCCCGAAGCGTCCCCGTCAAGTATCGCGTTGGACACTATCTTGATCTTATGATCGACATGATCGAAAATAAGAATGGTATCCGTAAGCACGAGCTGCATGTCCGGCATGTCCAGCTCTTCCGGGTTGTTGTCGGGGACCTCCTCCACAAAACGTACCATATCGTACCCGATATACCCGACGAGCCCCCCGCAGAACCGGGGAAGCCCCTTCACGGGCACAAAACGGAAATCCTTCATTATCGACCTGACCTCGTCTATTGGGTCGGTAGAGGTCTTGTATGATTCCACTTCCGGGCCGCGCCTCACCTTCATGTCCGCGCCTTTGCTCTCGATGACCAGGGACGGGTCACTGCCCAGAAATGAATATCGCCCGACATGCTTGCCGCCTTCTACCGATTCAAGAAGGTACGAGAACGGGCCTTTGTCTATCTTGAGGAAAGCCGAGAGCGGCGTGTCAAAATCCGCCAGCATCTCCCTGTAGACCGGAATAACGTTCCCCTTTCCCGCCAGTTTGAGAAATTCCTTTTTACTCGGATAATACTCTGCTCTACTCATCTCATCTGTCCCGTTCTATTTACCGTATACTTCCTTGGGATCGAACACGCGCTCTTCCGATACCGTTCTCGTCCCGTCGCTCCGGACCTTCTCGAAATAACAGGTGAAATATCCTTTGTGGCACGCCGCCCTGTGCTGGTCAACCTTGAACAGGAGCGAATTGTTCGCGCAGTCGACAAAGACTTCCCGTACGTCCTGTTCGCACCCGGACGTTTCCCCTTTTATCATTACCCTGCCCTTGGACCGGCGATATACATGTATCTTCCCTACCTCAAGAGTACGCTCCAGCGCCTCCCTGTCCATATAACAGAGCGTCAACACCTTTCCCGTGTCCGCGTCCTGTATTATCGCCGGTATAAGACCTTTTTCGTCAAAGTTCAATTGTTCCGATAACCCCATCACATTCTCCTTAAAATCTAACGTTAACACCTTTTCCCTTTAAGTAGTTCTTCACTTCAGCTATGGCGAATTCCTTGAAGTGGAATACCGAAGCGGCAAGGGCCGCGTCCGCCGCGCCGTCCGTAAGAGCTTCCCTGAAATGGTCAAGCGTACCGCATCCGCCGGAAGCTATCACGGGTATATTGACCGCTTCGCTTATGGCCTTCGTAAGCGGCACATCATATCCGTCCTTGGTCCCGTCCGAGTCCATGCTTGTAAGGAGTATCTCGCCGGCACCCAGGCTTTCGGCCTTCTTTGCCCACTCAACGGCGTCTATCCCCGTAGCCTCGCGCCCTCCCCTTACATACACTTCCCATCCACCGCCGGTCTTTCTTTTTGCGTCAATGGCCAGGACTATGCACTGCGAGCCGAACTTATCGCTGGCCTGCCTGATCAGGCCCGGGTCCTCTACCGCGGCCGTATTGATCGAGACCTTGTCGCATCCGGCGTTGAGAAGTTCCCTTATATCCTCGTTGGAGGATATGCCTCCCCCGACGGTGAACGGTATGAAGACCTCTTCCGCCACGCGCCTGACCACATCGACCATTGTCTTGCGCTTTTCGTGGCTGGCGGTGATGTCGAGGAACACCAGTTCGTCCGCGCCCTCCTCATTGTATATCTTGGCATTCTCGACCGGGTCGCCCGCGTCCCTGAGATCGACGAAATTGATCCCTTTGACCACACGTCCGTCCTTGACGTCAAGACAGGGTATTATCCTCTTTGCCAACATTTATGGCCTCCTTAAGGTCTATTGTTCCTTCATAAAGGGCCCGGCCGATCACCACCCCGGACAGGCCTTTCTTCTCGAGGGCCTTCAGCTGCTTAATATGCCCTATATCCTTTACGCCCCCGGCGGATATGATCTTCAGCCCAGAGCGGTCCAGCAAGGAAGCGAGACTATCTATGTCCGGGCCGGAAAGCATGCCATCGCTCTTTATGTCCGTGTATATTATTTCGGTCACGCCGATATCCTTGAACCATGTGAGGATATCCATGACATCTTCTTTTGATTCTTTTTCCCAGCCGCTACTGCTGGGCCTGCCTGCCCTGACATCCAGGCTGAATATCACTCTGTTGCCGAACTCCTTTACGCACTCTTCGGCGAAAACACGGTCCTCGAGCGCTTTTGACCCGATTATCACCCGGCCCACGCCCACCTCCAGGGCGAACTCAATGTCGTCCTTCGTCCTGTATCCGCCGCCCGTCTGGACGAAGACATCCGTTCCCAGAGTGATGGAACGTACCATGCGGGCATTGACCGGCCATCCCATTCTCGCGCCGTCCAGGTCTATGAGATGGAGCGTTTCCGCCCCTTTTTCCACCCACGTACGCGCGGCCTCCATAGGTGATATGGCATAATCCAGCTGGTGCCCATAATCGCCCTGGACAAGCCGTACGGTCTTTCCCGCTATAAGATCTATCGCCGGTATTATCTTCATAGCCTTATAAAGTTCTCCAGCATCTTAAGCCCGTACTTCTGTGACCGTTCCGGGTGGAACTGCGTCGCGAACACGTTATCTTTCCATAGGACCGAAACGTAGTCCAGTCCGTAACCGGTAATACCGGCCACATTGTCATTATCTCCGGGTACGCAATAATACGAATGCACGAAATAAAAGAACGTGTTATCCGGGATACCCATGAACAAGGGACATTCCGGCCTTTTCATGGCCACCGTGTTCCATCCGATCTGCGGGACCTTGAGCCCTTCCGCCCTCGGAAAAAGCTTCACGTCCCCCTTGATCACATCGAGGCAATCACATCCGCCGCTCTCTTCACTTTTCGTGAACAGAAGCTGCAGCCCCAGGCATATACCGAGGAACAACTTCCCTCCGGCTATGTGTTCTTTTATCGGGGCTATGAGATCCCTGTCATCCAGACAGTTCATCGAGTCCTTCCCCGATCCCACACCCGGCAGGACGAGTTTTTCCACGGAACGCACTTCTTCCGGCGTACGACATATCTTGAGCTCCGCGCCCAGATAACGGAACGCGTTGTAGACGCTCCTCAGATTGCCCGATCCATAATCTATCATCCCTATCATATGTTCACCACACTTGTCATAATATACCTTTACTCGAGGGCACCTCTCCCGCGCGCCTCGGGTCCACACGCGTGGCCTTGTCCAGGGCTATACCGAGCGCCTTGAACACCGCCTCAAGATAATGGTGCATATCGCCTTCGCCGTATATCTCCACATGAAGGTTCATGCTTATCTTGTTAGCGAAGCTCTCAAGTAGATCCTGCGCGTAGTGCATGGAATATCCCTCGTCATCCTTTATCCCTTCCTTGCCACCGGAAACCGCGTTGACCGACAGCCTGAACGCCGGCCTGTTCGAGAGGTCAACGGACACTTTGGCGCCGGCCTTGTCCATGGGGACCTCCGCGTAGGCGGTCCTGACTATACCCCTGCAATCCCCCAGGGCTTTTTTGAAAGCTTCCCCCAGCGCCAGGCCTATATCCTCGTTGAGATGGTGATTGTCCACATGGGTATCACCTTTCGCCTTAAGCTTTATATCAAAATACCCGTGGTAGGCGAACAATGTAAGCATATGGTCAAGGAACCCTATGGAGGTCTTTATATCGGCCTTTCCGGTCCCATCGACATCAAGAAGCGGTATCGTTATCTCGGTCTCCCTGGACTTCCGTTCATATGAAACGGTCTCCCTCCGATCACCGCGAACACCCTGTTTTTTCCCGAATATACCCATCTTTCCTCCCGGTTCATTCACATCTTGCCTGGACAGACTCCCAGTGCCTGACCAGCTTCTCAAGTTCCGTTATCTCTTTTACCCATTCGGCGGATTTGCATATGGCCCGTCTCGAATAAGAGATTATGTGGGAGCTTTTCATGAAACTCCTGAGGTTAAGGCCCGACGAGTATCTGGCGGTACCCCCTGTCGGCAGTACATGGCTCGGCCCCGCGATGTAATCCCCTATGGCGACCGGCGTATACTGCCCGAGGAACACGGCACCGGCGTTAGTTATCATCTTTAAAAGCCTGTTCGGGGCTTTCACCATGAGTTCCAGGTGCTCCGGCCCGATCATATTGGACACGCGCGCCGCTTCCTCCAGGTTCCTGACCTTTATGATGTATCCCTTGAGGTCCGGGTCCTTATGCATGGCGTCGAACACCTTTTTCGACGGTGTCACCAGTATGGAAAGACCTTTGTGATGCTCTTCCTGCGCCATAAGGTCCCTCTTAAGGTAATCCATGTTGGTGTGCTGGTTGGCTATCACTAGCACTTCGCTGGGACCCGCCAGCATGTCTATGTCGCAATAACCGAATACCTGCCTCTTGGCTTCCGTAACGAACTCGTTACCGGGACCAACTATCTTATCCACTTTCGGGACCGTCTTGGTGCCGAAAGCCATCGCGCCTATGGCCTGCGCCCCGCCTATCTTGTATATCTCGTCAACGTTGAGGAGATTCGCCACCACAAGTATATGCGGATCTATACTTTTGTATTTGTTCGGCGGGGATACCATAACGACCTTTTTAACCCCAGCTATCCGGGCCGGGAGCACGGTCATGTAGACACTGGATACAAGTGGCACCGTACCGCTCGGGACATATACCCCCACATTCTCTATTGGCGTGAATTTTTCCCCGAGTTCCACCCCGGAATCCTGCTTCATTTTCCAGGACCTGGGTATCTGTTTCAGATAGAACTTCTCGATGTTCCCTATTATCTCCTTGAGCGTGTTCACCATCTCCGGCTTTATGTTCTGGTAAGCTCCCGATATCTCCGCCTCGGTGACCCGTATGTCCTTTTTCTTGAGATCCACTTTGTCGAACCTCTTCGTGTACTTTACCAGCGCGCTGTCACCGTTAGCCCTCACGTCGGAAAGTATCCTTGCCACCTTTTGCTCAAGGCGCTTTTTCCCGATACCACCCCTGGTAAGGAGGTTATTGAACATCTGACTGCCTACTTTTACAGACCTCATTTCACCCTCTCTTTTCTATATATTCCACGGCCATAGCCAGCGCTTTTTCCAGCCCGGACGGATCCTTGCCCCCGGCCTGGGCGAACGCTTTTTTGCCTCCACCTGATCCGTTTATAGCGGTGGATACGAACGTGATGAGCTCCTTCGCGTCTATATCCTTTTCCCCAATATCTACCGTAACTGCGCACATAAGGTACGCTTTGTCATCCTGTCGCGATCCCAGGAGGACAACGGACGACCTGACCTTTTTCTCTACTGCGCCTGTCACCTGGCGCAGTATGTTCATGTCCACTCCCTCTATAATACCCGCGACCAGATTAACGTCCTTTATCTTCACGGGATCGGCCGCGAGACTATCGGCTGTCCTGAGCGCGGCGTTCAGAAGTTCCGCTCCGGCCTTCTTTGCCTTGTTCTTTTCCTCTTTGGCGCGTTTTTCCTCTTCCGAGGACAGCGCATCCTTCCATATTTCGTCAAATTCATGCACAACGGCGGAGTCGACCTCTTTCTTGCCTTCCGCCACCTCAACTATCTTTTTCCATGTATCATCTCCACCGGTGACCGGCGGCCTGCCTCCTAGTTTCTCTTTCATGAAATCGTTAAGATAGCGTTTTACCCACACGCGCGCTTCCTCTCCCGTGACCGCCTCTATGCGCCTTATCCCGCTCGCGACGGAACTTTCGGCCGTTATCTTAACGAGTTCAATTATCCCTGTATTGTCCACATGGGTGCCACCGCATAGTTCCTTGGACTTGTCCCCGACGGATACCACACGTACCACTTCCCCGTATTTTTCGCCGAAGAACGAAAGAGCCCCCTCTTTTCTAGCTTCTTCCAGCGTCTTTTCTCCCTTACATACGGATATGTCCTCCGATATCCACCCGTTCACCATATCCTGGACCTTTATGAGTTCCCTGTCCGACACCTTTTTCATATGCGTGAAATCGAACCTTAGGCGCTTATCATCCACATGCGATCCCGCCTGTTTTACCGTATCTCCCAGCACGACCCGGAGGGCCGCCTGCAAAAGATGTGTCGCGGTATGGTTACACGCCGTGCGCCCTTTTCGTTCACGGTCTATCTCCACGACCACTTTCTCTCCCTTTTCGACCCGTCCCTGGCGGGCCACGACCTGCAGGATCTTCCTGCCGTCGGACTCGAACACGTTGACTATCTCGAGCTGAGCGCCTTCCCTGCTAACGAAACCCTTATCCCCTATTTGTCCGCCCGACTCGGAATACAGGTCCGCGCTCTGCGGACATGTTATTATTTCGGCGCATTCCCCCGGCGTTATGGTATCCACCTCTTCTCCCGACACCAGGATGTATTCTATGGTCGCTTCAAGCGGCATGCCGGCAGAGAACTTCGGCCTCGGCGCTTTCGCGAAAAGATCTGGCCGGAAAATAAAATCGCAGGAAATATCACTGCCTTTGCGGGACTGCTCTTTCCTCTGGTCCATCAGGCGCTCAAAACCTTTTATGTCTATATCCGTATCCTTTCCACCCACCGCTAACATCTTATCCTGTATGATCTCCAGGGGAAGACCATATGTGTCCACGAGCTTGAAAACATCCTCACCCGACAACGACTTCCCGCCTTTTTCCATCATCTCGTCAAGGACCGGCATGGCGGAACACAACGTATCGTTGAACCTCTTTTCCTCCTCAAGTATTATAGCTGCTATGTGTTCCCTCTTCTCCCCAAGTTCCGGATATACCTTTCTCATCTTCTCTACGACATCCGGCACTATACGGTAAAGCACCGGCTCTTTGGAAGAGCTCTTCAGGAACGCTCTTCGTATCAGCTTGCGCACAACGTACCCGCGTTTCTCGTTTGACGGGGAGACCCCGTCACATATCGCGAGCACGGCCGACCTCACATGATCGGCTATGAGGAATATATCCTCCCGGGAGATGCCCTCCCCGACGATCGCCTTTATGGTCTTGATCATGGGCGCGAATACATCCGTGCCGAAGTTGGAATATGACCCCTGCATTACGGCCGTTATCCTCTCGAGCCCCATACCTGTGTCGATGTTCTTGTTCGGCAGCGGGACCAGCCCGCCATCAGGCTTTCTTTCAAATTCCGTGAAGACCAGGTTCCATACCTCCACGAACCTGCCGCAGTCACAAGACGGGTCGCACGAAGGATCCCCGCATCGCACCTGATCCGGCCCCCAGTCGTAAAAGATCTCCGAACACGGTCCGCACGGCCCATTGGGACCTTTTGTCGGGGCGTCGGAAGGCCAGAAATTATCCTTTGCCCCCATTTTGACAACACGTCCGGCCGGGACACCCACCTCATTGATCCAGATGTCATACGACTCATTATCGTCACGATATACGGACACCCATAATCTTTCTTCCGGGATATTCATCTCTTTCGTCATGAAATCCCATGCCCACCGTATCGCGTCACGCTTGAAATAATCCCCGAAGGAGAAATTCCCCAACATCTCGAAAAAAGTATGGTGCCGGGGCGTCTTTCCCACGTTCTCAAGGTCCCCGGTCCTTATACACTTCTGGCAGGACGCGGCCCTCGTATAAACGATGTTCTTCCCCATGAACTGGTCCTTGAACTGGTTCATCCCGGCTCCGGTAAAAAGAAGCGTCGGATCATCCCTGGGTACCAGAAGATCGCTCTCCACTATCTTATGGTTTTTGTCCCTGAAGAACGACAGGAACCTGTCCCTTATTTCATCAGATAACATATGATTACCTCTAATCGCTCAATATTGCCCTTATGACCTCTTCCGATACATACGGGTCTATCCCCCGGCTTATGAGCACCCTGTATAGCCTGGCCTTGAATTTCTGGTCTTTCGGCCCACGCAGGTCCCGGAGTTTCGCCTTCAGGATTATGCTCGCCACCTTATGATCGTCCCTGGCCTCGGGTCTCGCCTCGAAGGCCTTTTTGATCGTATCTTCTCTTATCCCCTTTGCTGAAAGCTCCTCCGACAGGGCGCGCATCCCTTTCGGGTTGGTCCTGAGACGTGTCTCTATCCATTCAACGGAGAACTTAAGATCGTTGACCAGACCGTTCTTCCTGAGCCAAACGAGGACAGCCTCTGCCACATCAGCGGAATACTCCTTTTTCACGAGGTATTCCGACATCTCATGTTCGCTTCTGGGGCGTATCGAGATAAAACGCAGACAATCTTTTTTTGCGGACGAAACACCGTCATTGATACACATTAAAGCCCGTCTCCAAAGAACGCAGCGCTGCCTTATTTCAGACCGGCTGACCGATCCTGTCCCATTCCCTATAAAAGGTCAGCGGTCTTAGAGGCTTTTACAACTTCCGCTTCGATCTTGTTCAGTAGTTTTGGGTTCTCTTTAAGAAAAACACGAGCGTTCTCTTTCCCCTGACCGATCTTTTCTTCCCCGAAAGAAAGCCACGTACCGCTCTTCTTGACGATATTGAACTGCTCGGCCAGATCAAGGATACTTGAGGACCTTGATATGCCTTCATCGAACATTATATCGAATTCGGATTGTTTGAATGGCGGGGCCATCTTGTTCTTGACCACTTTGGCCCTCACACGGCTACCGATGACATTGTCGCCTTTCTTAAGCGAAGCTATCCTCCTGAGGTCTATCCTGACGGACGAGTAGAACTTAAGCGCGTTACCGCCCGTTGTCGTCTCCGGGTTGCCGAACATAACGCCGATCTTCATCCTTATCTGGTTTATGAAGATAACACATGTCTTGGATCTAGATATGGCCGCCGTAAGTTTACGTAACGCCTGGCTCATAAGCCGTGCCTGCAAGCCTACATGCGAATCCCCCATATCCCCCTCTATCTCTTTCCTGGGGGTAAGAGCGGCCACTGAATCTATGATCACTACGTCCAGGGCATTGCTGCGCACAAGCGTTTCGGCTATCTCAAGCGCCTGTTCACCGCTATCCGGCTGTGAGATAAGGAGCTTGTCAAGATCAACACCTATACGTTTCGCGTAGGAAGGGTCAAAAGCGTGTTCCGCGTCAATGAAAGCGGCGTCCCCGCCGTTCCTCTGAGCTCCGGCCAATATGCTGAGAGTAAGGGTGGTCTTCCCGCTGGACTCCGGCCCAAATATCTCGACTATCCTCCCGCGAGGTACTCCTCCTATGCCTAAAGCCATATCGAGCCCCAGGGCCCCGGTCGTGATGGTATCGACCTCGATCTTATACCCTTCTCCCATTTTCATTATGGCTCCCTGTCCGAAATCCTTTTCTATCTTGCTTAAGGCAAGTTCGAGTGCCTTATTTTTTTCCGTTTTCTTAACTTCGGAGCGTTCTTTTTCATCGATTTTTTCGGTATTTTTCCTGGTCATGACAGCCCCCCGATAATTTATGATTTAGATTAGTCGCTTTATTATACTAATACCCCTCGTTCTTTGTAAAGGCAATTATCTATTATATTTTAATATATATAGTGCTTTACCGCACTTACCCGTCCCTTTCCGGGAAACCACGACATATTATGCGGCGTTATATACATAGACAACAGAAAACCGTGAATTACTGCTTTTTTGCCAGGGATTTTTCATAAATAGGAGTGTAAACAGGCCCTTCCTGTCTTAATTCCGATCGGTAAAGCGTTATCCTGTCTATACGACTTACCTCAGGGCGGGGGATCATTCCCAGGGCTTTTTCCCGCAAAAGACCGACACCGGACCCACTTCTTACCCGGCCTATGGTAATATGCGGCTTGAATTCCGCGCTATCCCGGCTGAAGCCCTTTTTTTCAAGGTTCCTGTCCAGGGAAAGCGATAGTCTCTCGATCTCAGGAACGCCTTTCCCTATCCCGATCCATATTACCCTGGGACGTCCCCATCCTGGAAAAGCACCAAGACCGTCCAGGGACAGTTCAAATCCGGCGATGGACAAGGCCGTCCTCTCCATGGCGTCCTTTACGTCCTCCACCGACCTCAATGTGATGTCCCCGAGAAAACTGAACGTTATATGGATATTCCCGACAGGCACCCATTTCACGTCGGCGTCGGCATCTTTCAACCCGCCCTGTATCCGGGCGGCTTCTTCCCTGGCTTTTTCGGAAATATCTATCGCTATGAAAGCTCTTATCTTTTCCATATCGGAAGGTCCTGTACGGATATGCTCATATGTTATCCGAGATGAAACCAAGAAGTGACTTCGCGAACTTCTCTTTTATCTCTTTGCGGGAACCCTTGAATAACAGTTTTTTCGTTCTCTTTTTGCGGTGGGACACGAATCCCATATAGGCCAGACCAACGGGTTTTTTCGCGGTGCCGCCACCCGGACCCGCGATACCGGATATGGACGCGCCTATATCCGCGCCTGTCAGTCCGGCCACACCGGAAGCCATGGAAAGTGCTACCGGAGCGCTTACGGCCCCATACCGTTCTATTTTCGACGCCGGCACCCCCAGGGAAAGGACCTTCACGCCATTGGAATAAGCGACAACTCCGCCCAGAAAATACGAAGAGCTGCCGGGTACATCCGTTATCATGCTGGATACCAGGCCCCCCGTACAGGATTCCGCAAGCGCAAGTGTCATTTTTTTCCTGGCCAACAACTTTCCCACGTCATTATTGGCTTTCCTGCCCCGGACCTTCTCCTGTGCCATAATCCCACCTGATGATATGGTTATATGCCTTCCCTGAACATAAGGCCGGGAAGTATCCCGGCCTCATGGGGCATGACGTCGTGTATACATATATTACGCGCTTACGACCGCGGCGGGTTCCTCCGCCTCGGACCTCTCGTCCTCGGTGAACTTAACGGACACGATCTTCGATACACCTTTTTCCTGCATCGTGATACCGTATAACACGTCCGCCAGCTGTATGGTCATCCTGTTATGCGTGACGATTATGAACTGGGAAAGCTTCAGGAACTCCTGGAGCACACGGCAGAACCTCACGATATTGGACTCGTCAAGCGGCGCGTCTATTTCGTCCAATATACAGAACGGGCTCGGGTTCACCTTGAATATCGCGAATATGAGCGCTATGGCGGTCATCGCCTTCTCACCACCGGAAAGCTGCATTATATTATGCAATTTCTTGCCTGGAGGCCTCACGACTATGTCTATGCCGCATTCCAACACATTGCTCTCATCCTGGAGGACAAGCTCGGCCTTGCCTCCGTTGAAAAGCATACGGAAATAGCTGTTGAACTCGACCTTTATCTTATCGAACGTTTCTATGAAGAGCTTACGCGTGGTCTGGTTTATCTGTCTTATCGCCTTAAGCAGGGACTCGCGGCTTTCCACCAGGTCGTCACGCTGTTTTGTGAGGAACTGGAACCTTTCCTCGAGCTGCTTATGTTCTTCTACCGCGCCAAGGCTCACTTCGCCCATTTTATCTATCTGGTCCTTCAGGTCGTTTATCCTGGCCTCCACTTCCTGCCAGTTCTCTTCCTGCGCGTCCCCCTCGCAGGACAAGCTCTTCTCGATGTCGACCTTGTAAGTCTCCAGCATCCTGTCCACGAGGGCCTGGCGCTTGTACTCCAGCTCTTTTTTCTGTATGTCGAGATCGCGTATCCTGTCGCGCGCTTCCTCAAGTTCTTTCTCGAAACGTTTTACTTTCTCCTCTTCTTCCCGCACCCTTACCGAAAGCTCCTCTTTGCTCTCCCTCACCAATGTTATTTCATCGTTCTTTTCCCCGATGGCCTTTTCGCATTCGCCTATGCGCGTTTCAAGTTCTTTCGTCTGTTCATTAAGCTCCTTTATCCTTTGTCCACTCTCGGCTATCCTTCCCCTCTTATCCCCGACCTCATGTTCCATCCTCTCGAACGACGTCCGTTCCCTGGTAAGGTTCTCGCTGATATTCTCTTCTTCTTTCCTGAGCCCCGAGAGCTCGGCCTTTATATCGGATATGGCGAAAAGAGCCTCTTCCCTCAGGCGGCTTTTGTCCTGTATCACCAGCTGTGATTCCTCCATTACCGCGTTCAGGCGTATATTCTCCTCTTCCAATTCCCTGCTCTTCTCCTCAGCCCTGGACAATTCCTCCCTCAAAGAGATTATTATCCCTGATTCCTCCGCTATTTCCGCGGCGACAACATTAAGCTCCTTGTCGATCGAGTCCAGTTTATCCCTGACAGCGCCACGCCTTGAGCTGATATCCGCGAATTCCATCTGGCACTCCCGCAGATCGGACTCAAGATGTTCTTTTCTAGCCTGGGAATCCCTTATCCAGTTCTCCAGGACGGATATCTCGGCGTTCAGTCCCTCTATCTCTTTTTCTATCCTTTCCTCATCAGCCAGCATTTCCCTGACCTTCTCCTGCCTGCCGAAAAGCGGAAGGACCTCTTTACCGGAGTAATTCCTGCTGCGTCGTACTCCCCGGCGGGATATCTCGCCCTTTTCACCCAATACCGCGTACGGGAACGGCTCGGTCCCGGAAACCGCTTCCTCCACGCGAGAAGACGGGCCCGCGACCAAAGTACGGGAAAGAAGCTCCCGGAGCGCCGGGATATATCTCTCATCGGTCCTGATAACGGACATCGCGGGGCCGAACCCGGGCACATCCCCCGGGATATCCTCTCCGGTCGCGCGCGCGCTGAGCTCTTCAAGGATTATCAGGCTCACGTTCTCCATGGAACCCTCTCTCAGGAATGACATGACCTTTTGCGCGTCCGAACGTGTCTCGACCACCACTGCCTGGGACAGATATCCCATGACGGATTCCATGGCCTCACCGTAACCGTCCTTCACGTTCACTATCTCGGATAATATCCCACATACCCCTTTGAAATCCTGGTCTTGCGCCTCCACCCTTTCCATTATGACCTTCGCGCCGTCATTTATACCCTCTCTTTCGGATATCAGCTTCTCCAGGAACTGCCTGCGCGGCCTGATGGCGTTAAGTTGTTTCTCCCTATCCGATTTTTCCCCGCCCAGGAGTATGTTCCTGTTATGTTTGGCCTGGTATTCCTCGTTGAAAGCGTAAAACTCCTTCTTTTTGCCTTCCAGTTTCCCTTTCACTCCTTCGGCCTTGGCGTCAAGCGCGCCAACCTCTTCCACCACCCGGGTCTTTTCGGCTTCCACGTTGACCTTTTCCGCCTTAAGCCTTTTTTCCCTGGCTACGGCATTACTTATATCGGCCTGTAGCTTTATGGCCAGGTTCCTGGCTTTTGTGGCTTCGGAAACTATATCAACTGTCCTCTCCCGGCTGAACTTGAGCTCATGCCTGCACAGTTCTATGGACTCGGACATGCCGCGCACGTTCTCTTCCGCCTGCGCCAGCTCAGCGTCTTTCTCCGTCCTTCTGCGATTAACTTCACCGAAACGCCTATCAAGCTCTTCAAGTCTGGTCTTCAGGCCTTCTCTTCTTTCGGTTATATCCTCTATTTCCCAGTCCAGTCTTTCCACGTATTTCTGGAGTTCTTCCACTCTTTCCCGGTTGACCGTGATCACATGCCTGTTCTTGTCCAGTTCCGACGCCATGATCGTCACCTGGTTCTGTATCTCCTGCAACTTCTCCATCACCATCTTGAAATCTTCACGGAAACCCGCTAGAGCGGAAGCCGCCCCTTCCAACGCGGAACTTTTTTCTTCCGCGAGACGTTTGATGTCCCCGTTCATGTCCGCTATGGAACTGTCATTCGACCCGAGATCGTGATATTTTTTCAGGGCCTGTTTCACCTCAAGCCCTTTAAGTTCCTCATAACGCGTTTTATAGCGCTCCGCTTTCCTTGCCTGCCTCTCTATCGAACGGATCTGCCGTTCCACTTCCCTTACAATATCGTTTATCCGAACCAGGTTCTCCTGGGTGCGTTCCAGTTTGAGCATGGCCTCCCTTTTCTGGGATTTGTATCGGGTAATACCGCTGGCCTCCTCAAAAAGATACCTTCTCTCTTCGGGCTTGGAACTCAAGACCATGTCCATTCTTCCCTGTTCCACGACCGAATAGGAACTGGTGCCTATACCGGTACCCATTAACAGACCGCGTATATCCGCGAGCCGCACAGGCATCTTGTTCAGGAGATATTCACTTTCCCCGGAGCGGTATAACCTTCTTGTTACCGTTACCTCGTCATAATCGACCGGTAATATCCTGTCCTCGTTCGAGAGGGTCAAAGACACCTCGGCAAAACCCAGCGGATCATGTTTTTCCGTACCGTTGAAGATCACATCCTGCATGGCCGACGAACGCATGGATTTCGCGGATTGTTCCCCGAGTACCCACTTTATAGAGTCAACTATGTTGCTTTTCCCGCACCCGTTCGGTCCTACTATCGCCGTTACCCCGGGTTCGAACTTCAACTTAGTCTTGTTCAGAAAAGATTTAAAACCCAGTATCTCAAGGCTTTTGAAATACATCTTACCTCCCGTCCTTATTTTCCTTCGAGTATCCTTCTCATCTTCTCGATGTCTTCTTCGGTGTATTCACGGTAACCGTTTATCGGGTTACGGCGCGGCACAGGGAATATCCCCTTCTTTTCGTAATTTATCACAGTGCCTCTATAAAGCCCAAGAATATCAGCTATCTGCTGGACCGTATATTTCCTTACACCTCTTGAGATCATCTCCATGCGTTAAACCCAACTTTGATATGGTTTGTATATGTTTATTGATGTTTGTAAAATTTTACTAAAGTATACATACGTTTCTTATACAAGTCAAGAAAATGTCCAGGCAAAAAACACCATATATTGTATAACATAAAAATATAAATACTACAACTGTTTTTTTCGGGGGATGACAAAAAAATAGCGGGCCGTATTATGCCCGCTATTGATAGAGGTCGGATACCGTTTATATTATCCTAATACCTTCTTGAACTCCTGAGTAAGCGCCGGTAATACCTTGAAAAGGTCTCCCACTATACCATAAGTAGCTACGCCGAATATAGGCGCCTCGGGATCCTTATTAATAGCTACGATCACGTCCGATGACTTCATCCCGATAAGGTGCTGTATCTGGCCGCTTATACCACAAGCGATATATAGTTTCGGGCATACGGTCTTACCGGTCTGCCCGACCTGGTGCGAGTACGGGATCCATCCGGCATCGACCGCCGACCTCGATGCCCCCACCGCGGCGTTAAGCCCCAGCGCCAGTTCCCTGATGATCTCGAAATTCTCTTTTGAGCCCACACCTCGCCCCCCGGAGACAATTATATCCGCTTCCGCTATATTTATGGTCGATTCTATCTCCTCGACGATATCGATAAGCTTTGTCCTTGAAGCGTATGTATCCTCATCAAAGGATTCGCGTATTATTTCGCCCTTCCTGGAACTATCAGCTTCGGCCTCTTTCATGACCTTATGTCTTACGGTGGACATCTGCGGCCTGGAATTGGGCGTGATTATGGTAGCCATGATATTACCACCAAAAGCCGGCCTTGTCTGGAGAAGCAGTTTTTCGTCCGGATCTATATCGAGCCCCGTACAATCCGCGGTAAGCCCGGCCCTTATGTCCACAGCTACGCGTGATATCAGGCTCCTGCCTATGGTGGTAGCCCCGCAAAGCACTATTTCCGGTTTATATTGCGACACCAGCTTGATAAGGACCTTGGTATAAGGGTCGTCCTGATATACCCTCAATTTGGGGGAATCCACGAGATATACTTTATCGGCGCCTTTTTCTATGAGTTCCCTGCACACATCTTCCACTCCGTCGCCCAAAAGCACCGCGCAAAGCTTAACCCCGAGCTTATCCGCGAGTTCCCTGCCTTTTCCCAGTAGCTCGAACGCCACGGACTGCACTTTTCCCTTTTTCTGCTCGGCGAAGACCCATACATCCTTATACATGGAAAAATCTTTTTTAGCGGCGGTGTCTTTTTTCTTTATATCGATGGCATCGAACTTACACACCTCTACGCAGGCCCCGCATAACGTACACTTGGTAAGGTCAATGACCGCTTTCTTGTTCTCTACGGTCATGGCACCGAAAGGGCATTCCTTTACGCACAGCTTACATCCAATGCATTTATCGTTGATCTTTATCGGCAGTTCTCCGCTCATATGCGCTCCATCTCCCGTTCTATCCGCCTATCACAACATCCTTGATAAGTCCGGCCAATTCTATGGCCGCGTCCTTTTCCTCGCCGCCTATGATCTGACCGCCTCCCCTTGGGGGCGGAGAGAACACCTTCACGACCCTGGTGGGGGACCCATCAAGGCCTATGTTCTCCGGCTCGCAGGCGACATCTTCCGCCGTCCAGACAACTATCTCGGCCTTCTTTGCCTTCATCTTACCCTTGAGGGACGGAAGCCTGGGTTCGTTTATCTCTTTTACCACCGTGAATAATACCGGTATAGGCGTTTCGACTATATCATAACCCTCTTCGGTCATACGTTCGACCACAGCGGAGGTCTTGTCCAGTTTTTCGATCTTTTTCACATATGTTACCTGCGGAATCCCCAGATGCATGGATATACCGGGACCTACTTGGGCGGTATCCCCGTCGGAGGCCTGTTTCCCGCAGAATATGATACCGAAATCTCCCACCTTCTTTATGGCCTGTGAGATAGTATAGCTGGTGGCCCAGGTATCACTGCCGGCGAACTTCCTGTCGGAAAGCAGTATAGCGCTGTCACAACCCATGGATATGGCTTCCCGCAGGGCTTGGTCCGCCTGGGGCGGCCCCATGCAGATAACAACGACCTCGGAATCCCCCAGCTTCTCCTTGACCCTTATGGCTTCTTCAATGGCGTACATATCAAAGGGATTTATGACCGCTGCCACGCCTTCACGCTTGAGCGTGTTCGTTACCGGGTCTATCTTCACGTCCGTCGAGTCCGGAACCTGTTTTATAAGGACCAATATCTTCATTGTTGCTCTTCCTTCCGGCTTATTTCTTCTTGCCCAGGCTCTCTTTTATGAGAGCCGATGCTATCACGCTTCTCTGTATCTGGTTGGTGCCCTCATATATCTGCGTGATCTTCGCATCCCTCATGAGTTTCTCTACCGGGTATTCTTTCATATATCCATATCCGCCGAAGATCTGTACAGCATCCACGGTGACCTTCATCGCCGTATCGGACGCGAACGTCTTGCTCATGGCCGATATCTTGGCCACATCCTTGGCTCCGGAGTCTATCATGCGAGCGGCCGAGTATATAAGCGCCCTGGAAGCCTCTACCTGTATGGCCATATCGGCGAGCATGAACTGTATCCCCTGGAAAGAGGATATGGCGCTCCCGAACTGCTTTCTCTCGTGGGCGTATTTGACCGACTCATCCAAAGCCCTCTGGGCTATGCCGACGGCCTGCGCGGCCACACCCGGACGCGAATGATCGAACGTCTTCATGGCCACTATGAACCCAAGGCCTTCCCTGCCCAGCAGGTTCTCTTTAGGCACCTTAACGTCCTGGAATATCACCTCGCGCGTTGCCGATCCCCTGATACCAAGCTTATCTTCCTTCTTGCCAAAGCTCAGGCCCGGAGTACCTTTTTCGACTATAAAGGCGCTTGCGCCACGCGCGCCTTTGGATCTGTCCGTCATGGCGATAACAGTGTATATCTCGGCTTCACCACCGTTGGTTATCCACTGTTTGGTCCCGTTCAATATATAATGGTCCCCGTCCTTCACGGCCGTGGTCTTTATGCTTCCGGCATCCGATCCGGCTTCCGCTTCCGTTATACAGAAAGCGGCAAGGGTCTTCCCCGCGGCTATATTAGGCAGGTATTTCGCTTTCTGGTCATCGTTACCATAAAGCAATATAGGAAAAGTCCCCAGACCGGTAGCGGCGAAAGCCAGGGCAATACCTCCGCATCCCCAGGAAAGTTCCTCCGCGGCGATGGCCATTTCCAGGACCCCGCCGCCCATACCACCATATTCTTCGGGTATATACACGCCATAGATATCGGATTCGGCCATGACCTTGACTATATCCCATGGGAACTCACCGGTCTCGTCATGATGAGCCGCAACTGGTTTTATTTTCTCTTCGGCGATCTGGTGGCATAGATCCCTTATCATCTGCTGTTCTTCGGTCAATAAGTAATCCATATCTTCTCCTTACGTTTTCGTGACCCGTAAAACATCACGGACTTTACCGGGCCAAAGAATTTGAGTTTCAAGATATAATTGATCTAAACCGGGTTCATCCTTCGAACTTCTTAACGACCAGGCTCACATTATGCCCGCCAAAACCGAGAGAATTACTTAGCGCTACCTTAACATCGGCTTCTCTGGCGGTATTCGGGACATAATCAAGGTCGCAATCAGGGTCAGGGTATTCATAGTTGATTGTGGGAGGCAGAACTCTTTCCTCTATGGCTTTAGCGCATGCGATCAGCTCTATCGCGCCTGTAGCGCCTAACAGGTGCCCGGTGACGCCTTTAGTAGAACTTACCGCCATTTTGTAAGCATGGTCACCAAAAACCTTTTTTATGGCAGCCGTTTCCATCTTATCATTGAGCTGCGTGGAGGTACCATGCGCGTTTATGTAGTCTACTGCTTCCACGTTAAGTCCGGCATCCTCTACGGCGGCCTTCATGCATCTTATAGCGCCGTCCCCTTCGGGATCAGGAGCTGTCATATGATACGCGTCCCCGCTCATACCGTATCCCACGACCTCACAATAGATATGGGCCCCTCTTTTCTTGGCGTGCTCCAGCTCCTCAAGTACCACTATAGCCGCGCCTTCGCCCATTATGAACCCGTCCCTTTCCCTGTCGAACGGGCGTGAAGCATGTTCCGGGTCATCGTTCCTGGTGGTCAGCGCCTTGAGGGCGCAAAAACCCCCGAATCCCATTCTCGTTATAGCCGCTTCGGACCCTCCGGCCACCATTATATCCGCCTCATCCCTCTGTATGATCTTAAAAGCGTCCCCTATTGAGTGGCTGGCGGTAGCGCAAGCTGTGACCGCCGCGGAGTTCGGGCCTTTGAACCCCAGCTCTATGGAGACCAGGCCGGACCCCATATTAACGATGAGCATGGGGATAAGGAACGGTGACATCCTGGATGCCGCTACCGTCTCGTTCTCCGACATTATGTATTTTGAATGCTCTTTCTCTATGGTATGGAGCCCGCCTATACCTGACCCGATATATACACCGGCCCGCTCGGTATTGATCTTGGAGACCTCTATCCCGCTGTCGTCAACAGCCATCTTGGCGGCGGCTATCGCGAACTTAACGAACGGATCCAGCCTTTTTTCCTGCTTGGGGCTTATGAACAAGGTCGGGTCGAAGCCTTTGACCTCTGCGGCTACCTGGGAATTAAACGGAGTAGGATCGAAGGCGGTAAGACGGGCTACACCCGTCTTACCGTTAACCATCGCATACCACGCATCTTTGACATTGTTCCCTACCGGGGTCACTGCGCCGGTCCCTGTAAGGACAACTCTTCTTTTATGGGACATAATCGGATAATCTTATTTTTAGATTACTTGGCTGCTTTTTCTTCGATATAAGTGATAGCCTCTCCGACCGTCGTGAGCTTTTCGGCGTCTTCGTCCGGTATTTCAGCCCCGAACTCTTCCTCAAGCGCCATAACAAGCTCAACAGTATCCAGAGAATCGGCACCAAGATCGTCTATGAACTTCGCATCTTCTCTGACCTCTTCGATCTTTACACCAAGCTGTTCAGCCACGATCGCTTTGACCTTTTCAGCTATCTCCGACATTGTTCCTCCTTTTACGCGTTTTTAGTTGCTACAGTTAGATACCTATTAATGGCTTACTGTCATTCTGGCAAGCCGTAGAGCTTTCGGCCGTGGCCTACATCACCATTCCGCCGTCAACTTTTATTACCTGACCCGTTATATAAGAAGACCCTTCACCGACCAGGAAAAGCGCCAACTTTGCCACATCTGAGGTATCCCCCATCCTTCCGAGGGGGATAAGCCCCAAAAGCTTCTCTCTCGCCTCCGCGGACAGCTTATCGGTCATATCGGTCTGTATGAACCCGGGAGCTATGGCGTTAACATTGATATTTCGGGATCCCATTTCCTTGGCTACCGTCTTGGTCAGGGCTATAAGCCCTCCCTTGCTGGCAGCATAATTAGCCTGGCCGGCGTTCCCCATGACCCCTATTATGGAAGCCATGTTCACTATCCTGCCGCCGCGTTGCTTCATCATAGGACGGGTCACTGCTTTTATACAGTTGAAAGCGCCCTTAAGGTTCACGTCAAGTACTGAATCCCATTCCTGTTCCGACATTCTAAGGATAAGATTATCCCTGGTAATGCCGGCATTGTTGACAAGTATATCTAATCTTTCAAAATTGTCAAGGGTTTTCTCCACGAACCCGGTCACTTCTTCGAGCGAAGTAACGTTGACCTTGGCTGTCAGGACCTTCCTGCCTGTCGCATCTTCTATTTCCTTTTTGGTAGCGGCCAGGAATTCCTCGTTCACATCACATATGGCAAGGTCCGACCCTTCCCTGGCGAACAGGAAAGCTATCTCTTTCCCTATCCCCCTGGCCGCACCCGTTACCATGGATACCTTATTCTCGAGTTTCATCTTACCCCCTGTTTTTTTCGAACTAAATTGTAACAACTATAAATGTTTTGTCAAGACAATTAAGGCCCGGGGCGGACATGTCCGGGCCGACATATGGTAAATACTCTGTTCTTTTGGACAAGATCGGGAGAACATGATGTGCCATGGGTCATTTTATCGTTTTTTACGTATCCCGCCATGCCTGTACAATAAGTTTATCCCCGCGGCACAGGACCTATTCTAGGGATTGGGAATGATATTGTTCCACTACGCGGTCAACAAGCTCCCTTTTACCATCTCCCATCTCCTGGAAAAGAACCGCTACTATACACATATTGTTGGTAGGCATTTTTTCCATCCTCAATACCTGGCCGACACACACAACGGGATCCTCGACCGGAGAAAAACTGATCTTCAGGTCCATAAGCGCGCCTTCTTTGAGGAATTTGTTGTAATAGAACAACATGCCCCCGGCACCCAGGTTTATCACGGGTACCATATCCCATCCACCGGGGCCTTCATGAGGCCTGACCCTGAACCTTACAAGGAACTGTCTTTTTACTCGTTTATACTGTCGTCTTTCAGCGCCTCTATACATGAATGTTTACCTGCCGTATATTTGTCGGACTTCTTTCTGTTCTGTATAGTATACCTTAATATACTTATGAATTACAAGTGCGGCTTCCGCCGTTCCCTCCGCCTGCGCATATTCCTCCCGTCAGGCGATATTCATAAATGTAATTTTACATCCGGCCGGGGTTATTTACAAGAAGTTATTGTTCGGGGCACGCTCATGGACAGGCAGTATCATCCGACGATATTTTACTTGTTTCCGTCGAGAACCATCCTCCGGTATAGGCATCGATATACGCGGTCAGCTCTTCTACTCGATGAACATCTTTCCGGGCACCGCCAAGGTCTTTCCTCTCTTTCCGCGAACCTGTGGCCCGTTCTCTATCCAGGATAAGCTGGATAGTCCTTTTTCTCTCGAAATATAACCGTGTAACCTCATCAAGGATATCATTCCTAAGCTGGACCATGAGCTTACTGCGCACGTCGATACTCGTTTCCGAAGCGTCCCACACCAGCTCTGATAGGTCCCAGGTGAAGTTGACCCCCCAATCGTTGTCCGTTTCCCGGGGGCCCTCGAACACGTAAGAGGTGGTAGCACTGGTATATATCTCCTTATTATCATCGCTGGACTCGGAAAAGCTGAGGGATACCCTGGGGAACAACCCCTTCCACTTCAGGGCATCTCTCCACTTCCTTATTTTTGAGGGAGATACGTCGGCATACTCGACGGCCTTTCTACATACTTCCTTTATATCCGGCCCCGGGGCCATGAACCATTCACCGTAACCCCCATCTGTCCCTGTATCCGGCAATTCCACGTTACCCATACAGAGTTCATACACCTCGGAACCACGTCCCAACAATATCCCAGTACCACACTCGCCCGATCCATATATTTCCATGCACGGAACGGACCCGGCACCAGGGGCCCGGAATATCATATCCCATCCATGGCCATCTTTCCTTAAAGCAAAAACACCATCGCCCGCGAGCGCGAATATGGTCCCTCCCCCATAGCCCACGCTCACCGGATCATATGCTGACGGTAACTTTTCGGGTATTTTAAGATAAGTCATATCGTCAGGGGCCACCATGTATATGTTCCCGTTATCAAGCACGACAAAACCGTCCGTATCCTCGCAATATTCAATGTGTCCCGCAACAGGCGTTATAACGTCGCTCTCTTCTTCCTCCGCGGGTTCCGTCATATCAGCCTCATCCTCTTCACCTGTGTTCGCGTCGTGGAACGCCAGGTCCCGCCAGTTCTTTTCCCGTGCGTCACAGATGAAGAATCTCCCATCCGAAAGGCATGCTATCCGGCCCCCGCTATTAAGCACATCCACTATCCGCCCGCACCTTTTGGACAGACCTAGTTTACTTATACTTCCTGCCGGCGTTCCAGAAAAATATATCTCGCGCTCGCTCCAGACTACCATTCCATCGTTATCGGCGGACATCCCCGTCATCCTCCCGGGTGTTCTCTTGATCTCCCACCCTTCATCCTCCTTGCGATAAACCAAGCCTTTCACGGTCAGGACAACGACCTCTCCCCCCATGAAACATATATCCTTTACCCCGCCGCTCCCGGCCGGAAGACGCTCTTCTTTCCAGTTATTTTTCCCTTTCTCTGAAACAAAGAGACCTTCGGTCGTTCCCGCGAATATCCTGTCATTGTCCTGGTCTCCGGCCACAAGACATAACACCTTACCGCACAATCCTTTACACGATATTTCACCTCCACTGGCAACACCTGTAAAGAACAGGAATATGACCAGCGATATCACCTTTATTTTCAATGGATATTTCTTCACGGACAACATATTTCCCCTTTCACATTTTGTCTTGACAAGAGGACAACTTTTGATAGAATAGAGTTGTCAATACAAGCGCGGATCCGATTCAGGATTTTTCGCGTAATAAAGCGGGTGATCATCCCCTACCCTCACCCGCTTTTTATAATATCTCTTGTTTTATTTTTTGTCAATATTTTTTTGATAATACGTTATCGCGTGCTCTCCCTTGCGCCATATTCCCTTGAAGTGTATAATTACAGACATGAAAAAGGACTTTCCCGACAATTTCTTCTGGGGCGCCTCTACTTCGTCCTATCAGGTCGAAGGCAATAACACGAACACCGACTGGTGGGAATGGGAAAAAGCCGGATATACGGAACCTTCCGCCGCCGCGTGTGACCACTACAACCGGTTCCGGGAGGATTTCGCCCTCGCTAAGGCCCTGGGACACAATGCCCACAGGCTGGGGATAGAATGGGCCCGCCTGGAACCCGAAGAAGGGTTTTGGGATGAAAAGGAATGGCTTCATTACGAACAGGTGCTATCTCTGCTGAAAGAGCTCGGCATAGAACCGTTCGTCACCCTGCAACATTTCACGCTTCCCTTCTGGCTGTCAAAAAAGGGCGGATGGACCAACGATGATTCAACAAGATACTTCGTACGTTTCGCGGAACGATGTATAACACGGCTAGGAAGACATGTTAAATACTGGATAACGATAAACGAGCCCCATATGGCCGCGTTCATCCCGCATTTCTACGGCAAATGGCCCCCGATGATAAAAGACCAGGGAACGGCGTTACATACGCTTTTGAACATGCTTAAGGCGCACACAGGAGCCTACGCGGCCATGCACGCGGTGCACGCGGCTGCGCGTGATCACGATGGCATATCACATCCGTATATCGGCCTGGCCAAGGCGGTCGCGGCGTTCCATCCGTGTTCTGCCATATCCATACCGGACAGGATGGCCGCGGCGACGCGATCCGATTTCCACAATCACGCTTTTATCAGGTCGGCGCTAAAAGGCGTAGTCGAGATCCCCGGATTGCCGAAAGAAAAGCTACCTTTATGTAACGCGATGGACTTTATCGGCCTGAACTATTATTACCGCCAGTTCATCTCTAGCGGCAAACCCTGCCAGGAAGAACCGCTGGGAGGGCAATGCGCGCACGCGTCCCATCCGGGTGAAGGGCAAAGAACGGACATGGGATGGGAGATATATCCTAAGGGGATCTATGAGGTCTGTATGACGTTCAGGAAATATAAAAAACCTGTGCTGATCACCGAGAACGGCATCGCGACAGGGAACGACAAGACCCGGACAGCGTATATAAACAGCCACCTCTTCTGGTTGTCAAAAGCCCTGAAAGACAAACTGGACCTCCGAGGATACCTTCACTGGTCCCTGCTTGACAACTTTGAGTGGTCGGAAGGATATTCCAAGCGTTTCGGGCTGGTAGAAGTGGATTTTTCCACACAAGAACGACGCGTAAGGATGTCCGCCAAGCACCTGTCCCGGATCATATCCTCGGGCCTGGCCCCGCGGTCATCCTGACACCTCATTAACATACGTTCTTATCTCGTCCAGTTCCGTATCCGACAATCCCCAGTCGGAGCTACCAACGTTATCCGCGAGTTGGGACACCTTCCTGCAGCCAACTATACAACTGGACACACCGGGGCAGGCAAGCACCCAGTTCATGGCGACCTGTGATACCGGCACTCCACGCGCTGAAGCGATCCCTTCAAGCCGGGAAACGAACGCTCTTGCCTTGCTCCAGAACGGTTCACGGTAAAATTTGTACAGGAAAGACCTGGCATCGCTTTTCGCGAACTTCGGCGGTTCCTTGTACTTGCCGGACAAAATACCTCCACCGAGAGATCCGTATGAAAGTATGGATATCCCGCTTTCCGCGCAGAACGGTATGACCTCTTTTTCGATCCCCCTGTCAAAAAGGGAATATTGCATCTGGTCGGATGTTATCTCCGTAACAGCTCTGGCGGCAGCTATGAGTTCCGCGCTGAAATTCGATACACCGATATGTTTGATCTTCCCTTCGGACTTCAACCGTTCCAGTGCCGCGAACGACTCTTCCGGGGCAGTACCCGGATCAGGCCAGTGACACTGGTACAGGTCTATAACATCTGTCCTTAAACGTCGAAGCGAGCGCTCGATCTCCTCTCTTATGAAAGCGGCGGTAAGATTAGGCCTTATACCCTTTTCGGTCTTCTCCAATCCGCACTTGGTGGCCAGGACTACATGCCCTCTCTTTCCTTCTATCGCCTTCCCTATGACCTCTTCCGACCGGCCGTCACCGTATATCGGCGCCGTATCTATGAAATTCACGCCCAGGTCCAGCGCCTCTTTTATTACTTCCTCGGATTCCCTGTCATCGGCGCCGCCCCAGGAAGTATCGCCCCCGAACACCCAGCTACCAAGACACACGGTAGAGACCATGGTCCCGGTATTCCCGAGTTCCCTGAACTTCATACTGCCCTCCTGTCTGTTCCATATCCATTCATGTCCTTTTCCTATTATACTTCACCCGGGACAATTGCAAAGATATTAATCTGACATACCAGGCATACGAGGCGGGTCCGGCCTTTGGAGGCCTGGAACATGAATGGCATTACGCGGACCGGAGGAACATCAGGAGTTTCTGCTGGTCCTCTTTCCACGTGTTCACTACCGGGGTCATGATCGGCAACGATATGCTGCCATCAAGGATCTTCTCGATAACATCCGGATCGTTCTCGTCGATGATGTCCGGGATGGATATCATCATCTTAAGATACCGGATGATGTTAGACCTCACTTCCTGCCTTACCTCTGATGGAGCCTCCGCCGCGGCCGCTTGTCTTTCGGCTATCCTCTTATAGTTCAATAATCCCTTGCCAAGCATCACATGGTTCACGAGGTCTATCATCCCGCCGGGCGGCAGGCTGTCCTCGCTGACCACGGCAAAGCTTTTCTCCGGGTCCGGCATAAGTTCCCTGAGCACTTTAAGCGCCATCTCCCTCATGTCACGGGACACGAACACTATGGCTTTCGGCGTCTTGTCCTTATAATGATCGTCGCCCATTTCACCTATTACCCTGGAAAAGACATCCCGGAACTCGGCTTCGGCATCGGCCGCTCCCGTGTTATATCCGCGCAGGATAGTATCCATCCGGTATTCTGAGCTTTTTCGTAATAGCTGTTTGAGTTCCGACTCAAGAGACACCTTGTCCGACATTGCCCCTACATCAGAAGGTCCGGGCGTTATTATCCAATCCGCCGTGTCGGGGACCATGTCACCCATCATTACAGCGGCTGCCGTCATCTTCTTCTCCGGGGACGCCACAATATGATCTTCTTCCGCTTCTTCAAGAGCAAGCCCGGAATCTTCGCCTATTGCCACGGGCGCCGTCACCGGTCCCCGCGCGGGTATAAGGCTATCCATATCAAGCTCATCCGCTTCAAGGGGCGGATATTCCCTTTCAAGGAGAAGACCCCTGTAATCCGCGTCCATGAACGAGTTGAATATGGCCGCCACATTGCCGATGTGCCTCTTCAATTCCGCGGTCAGTATCTCTTCAGGATCAGCCAGCTCTCCCATACCCATAAGTACGGCTACATCGGTCCATATCTCCTTTTTAAGCATATCCTGTCTGTCCGCGTCCATAAGACCGCTATCATCCCATACTATGTTCACGGCCGTCCTCAAGGCGACAAGGAATTTCCTGGCCTGTGAAAGAGCCTCGACCTCCGTCTCACCAAGCACCTGTTCCCCTCGTGTCAGGGTCATGGCATTCTCCCTGAAAGCGTCCGGGCGAGCCCAGTCCCACGTGGGCATACCCGCTACAGTACGCCCCATCCATGTTATAAGGTCTATCGTCCTGAGCCCACCACGCCCTTTCTTGGTATGGTAATTGCCGGGGTTAATGTATGTGATGGACCTCATCGGGTCAGCCATATCCATTTCATCCTTGCCCTCTACGATCGCCTTGAAATCCTGCCGGAGCACATATCTCGACATCAAATGTTTGAACGTCTCGGCGTCCCTTATCGCCTCCTCGAACCCTTTACGGATATCTTCAACTGATACCGGCCCGGAAATATATCTCCAATCCATTATGGACCTCATACCCGCGATGTCCCTTTCCTCGAAGTAATCCAGATAATCCTTCTGGAATTCATCCATGGTAAGCGCTTTTATATTGTGGTCCGCGCCCACTTCCGGATACGCGGGATAATCCAGAGTGACACCGGTTATCTCTCCGGCCAACATCCCGAACTCCGCGGCTTGCCTGCGAAGCGTAACGATGTCGTCCCGGTCCTTGATAAGGATGAACAGATCAAGGTCCGTCCCATAAGGCGCGGCTCGGCGCGCGTAACTTCCCATACCTATAAGGGTAACTTTGTCGGCTATACCCATGAATTCCGCGAGCCTGATTATCGTATCGTCTATGAGGTCCGAATATGCCGAACCAAAGTCGAATTCCTTTCCGCTGAGGGCCGCGTCACGGAACTGGCCTTTAATGCCCTGTAGTTCCTCTCGGAATTTGTCCCTGGCATATTCCACATATTCTTCCAGGGTCGCGAAAACCTCACCAGCATCCTCCTCTTGTTCCTCCCTGTATATTGTCGACCGCATGGCCGCGGCGGCCTGTTCGGGAGTAATACCGGTAAGTGAGGTGAATTTCGCCCGTTCCCACTCAGTGTATGCCGCGTTCGCCCCTTCTTTATACGGAGCGGCGGCGTATTCAAACCCCATCATCATCCTCAAGCCTTCCGGAAAACTGTGCCTGTCGGGATCGCGGTTATCGAAGACCGTGAGCATCCTCCATGGTGACCCGACGTATATTTCATCCAGCCACGGGTCCGAACTGAGATCCTCCCTCTCTCGCTCATCAAGTTCAGGCAGAATATCATTTATCGTGACCATGTTCTCCGTAAGGAGGTTTCCCGCGTTGTCCCTCAATAGGTTCATTTTCACGTCCTCATCCATATCCATCCCCAGAAAAATGTTCAACGCGAACGTGGCGACATATGGGATCGCCAATATCACCTCAATGTCTGGGCGGGCCGCGTCTATCATCGCGATCATCTCGTCCGCGTCCCATCCGGAGAAGGACGAGTCGTCAAAGATCACGACTTTCCCTCCATCAGGGATCCCGTCAAGTCTCGCGAGCCATCCAGAACGCGCGCCGTTCTCGTCATGGTTCGAGTATATTTCCACCGGTTCCCCGATATCGGCCCTTAAGGTTTCCCTCGCCATCTGGTATACATACATTTTCGACTTGTTGGACGTTTTCCCCAGTATCACGCCCCAGGCCCCCTTATCATAACCTTCCAGTTCCCGATTTATCGCTTCGGCCATGCTCCTTACTTTGTCCCGGAACTCCTCGAACGTTATATATCTCAGATTGTCCAGGAGCGCGTTCCTGATCTCCTCCAGTTTGGAGACATGCTGCGGGAATTTTGCCTTATATTCCTCGAACTTGTCCGACACGTTGCGCCTAAGCGCGTCAAAGTCCCCTATGAGGCGCCTTTCCGGGACCTCGAATTCAGACCCGAGCGCTTCCAGGACTTCCGCATCTTCGGCGAAAGGAAGGGGCTCTTCGGGGTTATTCCGGCTCCACACCCAAAGGTTGCCTTTTTCCCCTTTAGCGGAATCCTCCACGATATTCAACTGGTCCGTGACCCCTACTCCCCATAGTTCCAGGTCACTTTTCGCGAATACCCGGTTATCCATAAGAAGAGTCTGGTTAAATCCCGCCACGGGCTTGATCACTATTGTTCCGTCGGGCCTGAGTTTGTTAAGCAAACCCTCATTCTGCAACATGTTCACGAGATCGTTCGTTATGTCGGGTCCGGCGGGATTCATAAGAAGTATGCTGTCCAGGGAACCGTCGGGCATGGCCCTCAGGATATCCATATCCGCCCTGAGTATGGCCAAACGCGGATCGTTCCGCCTTTGCGCCCTGAGCCGACCCCTCTCCCAGTCCCTTGCCCATCCCCCGTATAGAGGCACCTTGTTCTCCGTATCGTATATATCCGTGGCTATAACGGCCATATCCGGGTTCGCCCTTACCAGCTGGTCCGCGAACGTGGCCGTGCCACATCCTATTTCCAGCACGACCTTATTTATACCGCTCGCCGCGTCCGATCTTTTTCTAAGGATATCCAACGCTTTTCTCGCCTCGCCGGATGGGTTCCCCCGGGTCAAAAGATAATCCATTACCCCCGGCTCCGTCGTCCCTGTCCCCGAGCGCTCTCCCGTCCCGGGGAACATGGAATCCTTAAGACCCGCGAGGTCCGACCAATTGCCAAGCGTAGCGTGTAATGCCGTCATCACCCCGGCCATGAAGGTTATGTATGCCCCTGCCGGGGACGCGACCAAAAGGGGTGATATCATCATTAACCCCGCGCCATAAATAAGCTCTGCTATCGGCCCCGACGCATAAATGACAGCTCCTTTGGCCCCTTGTTCAAAGTTCATGTGCCTCACCGCGAACGTGGGGAATATCCTCTTCCCGCGAGCGGTTTCCCAGCTCATCACGAATTTCGGCTTTGCCCCGAAGATCTTTCCCGCGATGAAATGCCCCACTTCGTGTATCGCTATAGCCGGGATGAAGAAAAGCGTCAAGATCAATATATTATTCAAGAGACCCGGTATCCCGAAATCGGTCCTGACACCCTCATCCGGCATAGCGGGCATATTAAGCAACAGCATCTCGACCGCCTGCGCTGATGTCCTTTGCAGCTCATAGTTGCTCCACCATCTTATTATGAGCGCCTGCCTGGCGGTAAGCCTGGAAGTATCATCCCGGTATTGGCCGAAAGCCTCCCTGACCGCGTCCATATCGTCCGGCGCGAAAAACGGGTCCTCGTTCCTGATCAGGTCGAAATAGTACGCGGTCCTAGCTCTATAATGCTCAGCGAGGTCTTTCACTCCCTTAGCCGCAAGCTCACGGTCCTCCGGAGATACCGGTTCTCCGATACCTGCACCCCTCAGCTTGTCGAGCGCGGCAAGGGCCAGTGCCCTTATGACAAAATCCCTTTTCTCCTTCACCATGGTATCGTCCCTTGCCAGGTCCAGCATATCGGACACGGACACGGGCTTACTGTCATATACCATGATCTTTTCCGCGTACCCGGACGGCTGCTCTTCATACATCTCATATCTCATCTTAAGGATCCGGCCGTCATCACCCCGTTTGTACGAGTTCAGTATACCTTCCACGACCGGGGTATTCCGCAGGACCCAGCCCTCCTCGCCAGGGGAAAGCCATAGCCAGTAATCCGCATCGTTCTCAAAACCGCTTATCTTCACTTCTTCGTCAAGGGACATACCGCTCTCTCTGTAATAGAAATGGAGCGCTTCATGTATAAGTCCGGAACGCAACATGTCATCCGAAGCGAAATTTGATACCGGCAGGGCAATGAACCCTTTTTCCGTGTCCGCGTGCGCGTAATTCTTATCGGCCGAGAACCTGAGCTCTTTCGTTCTCAGAACGACTATCACTCCCTCTATCATGCGTCTCTGATCAGGGGTGAGCGCTTCCTTGATACTTTCGTAATGTGACGCTATGGCCCCGGCCTCGGCCTTCATTCTTTCTGTGTAGCCGATATCGGCACCGGACACTCCTGAGAAAGACATGCTCGTGGATTGTCGTTGGAGCCCGGCCGTCCCGTCCCCTTCACCGGGCACAGGTGCCTTGCCAGCAGGTGACAGGGCATACAGCAAAAGGCTGATAAGGCCCATCCCAATGGTAAGAGAGACGCACAGACCGGGTTTCGTCCGGGAAAGGGCAAAAAGACGGTCCAGCTTTCCTCTGTAATCCACTCCCCTGATCGCGGATACAGCCCTTGATGACAACAGTTTAAGCGTAAAATGTCTAAGTACGTGATATCCCAAAAGTGTTCCGACGACCACCATCGCGTGCACCGGAGTGAACCCGCTTATTAGTATCACGCTCACCACAATGAACGCCATAACGGCCTTTTTGTGAGCGTCGGAGACACGCGCGGGCATGTTCTCCTGCCCGGTCCCCCCGGTAGTACCGGCTTCCGTTCCAGCATCGCCGCTCACGCCCGGGCTCGCGGACGCATCGACAAGCTCAGCCTGCGGTCCCAACGGCGGACCGGGGAGGGCTTCACGCCTTTCTTTTCGCGCTTCCGCTACCAGTTCGCTCACCGGTATGCTCACGGGTCTTCCGATCTCCTTACCATTCCTCATCAAGGCACAATTCAACGTTCCCGACGTGCTGTCGTAAACCACACTCAGGTTCCGGGCGTCTTCCCCTATCGCGTTTATCACGTTCTTGATATTTCCGTTCTCCCTGCCAAGTTCGGCCAGCACACGCACGGCGGCGCGGAACGCATCTATCTCTTCCTGTCCGCACACGGCTTCGGCAAGTATCGGGTTGAGCTTGGACGCTACGGCCATCATGGATGCCTTGGCTATCACCGAGCTCAGCATTCTCTGGAGATCCGTGGTCTGGCCGGCTAATATCTCATAATACGGGTCCTTGAAATCATCTTTCACGGTGAACTTGGGGAGTATGGATACGTACGATATACCCTTTTTCCGGAAAAGCTCACAGATATTCTCCGTATGGAACCCTCCTGTCATGAGCATAGCCGCCTCCGCGGGGCCGCGCACTTCTTCGAACCGTATGTTGTCAAGGAACGCCTCGTCACGCTTGAACGAATACGCGTAGAACGCGGAAATATCTCCCAGATACTTGTTCAGGTTGGCACAGTCATCCGATATCTCAAGTGTTATACCGTGCTCCTTCGACGCGGGCAGAAGAAAATCCGTATAGGCTTTTACCGAAAAGGTCTCCCTGTTACCCCGATAATAATAATAGTCCGTCTTTATCAGCTTTATATCGAACATGTTCCGCATTATGGACAGATTACGTGAAAGCCTGTTCAATGTCCTTTGTTCGGCGCTGGTATACAATGGCTCCCTGACGGCATCCTCATATTTGTCGAGCTCCTCCATCACCCGCGTCCTGTCGACGGATTCATAAACCGTCACATATCCGATATATTTGGAAAGTTCCGGGAACCTGCCCGGGTCGAGGCCTACCTCCCTCACCTTATCGAACAGATATCCATAGAACGCCCTGAGCGAAAGTCTTTTTGTCTTGAAAGCCACACTCTTTGACACAAGCTCTCTAGACTCGTTCCTTGAAAGCCGCTCTTTCAGCTCTTCGACAAGAGCGGTGCGTTCGACATTGGCCCTCTCGAAATCTATATCGTCCTCTTTCTCCAAAGCGGACGAAAGAAGAGAAAGGTTACGGAACCCGTTAAGTCCAACTCCTGTTACCCTGCCCTTATCCACCAGGTAACGCAGATATTTGCCAAAGTCCATGTTGCCGGATTTATAAGCCGCGTAGGAAATATCGAGACTGATAAGTTCTTTCGAGAAAAGATATACTTTCAGGTTGTTAACAGCACGGGAAAGCTCGCTTATATATCGGTCCACATCCGCCTTGTACGACAAAGAATCCCGGTACACCTCCAGGTTGGCCAGATACAATTCTTTGTTCTCAACCCCCCACAACCGTACCTTGTCCGGGTTATTCGCCGCATAAAATTCCGCGCCGCTTATATCGCCTTGTTTGACAAAATAATCCGCCACTTCCCTGCGTATTTCCGTACCGGTTATGGACGTAAAGGGCGTAAGATCGTACTCACCCACGCCCCCTTCCAGGTTCACGAGCCGCACGCCGTATTCCTTACTGATGTAATCGATGATATCGGCTATCTTATGCTGGGCATAAACGTTACAATGCGCGTCCTGTATATGGACAACGAACTTATCAGAACTTCCTTTGTAGCCGAATTGTACCTCTCCAAGATGTTCGGGTATGGTTATGGTCGAAGCGTCCAGAAGGGAATACGATATGTTATGCGCGTCATCCGTAGTGATCGCGTAGGGGATCTGCGCGGGCTGCTCGATAGCGGACCATGCATCGGTCAATACATTGGTAACAAAAAAAGCGACAAGAACGACTGTTCCAGTCACTTTTCGCGCCAACCCGTATTGCCCAAACCATGGTCTGAACATAATGAACCTCATAAGTCTTTTGTTTACACGACTTACATTGGGCAAAGGTTTTGCTTTACCCTTTTGACCTTCCTGCATGGCTATATTATTATGTATAATAACTATCTTTCTATAAGTTTACAGCCAATACAAGTTTACCTGTCCACATATAAATATCCAAGTCGCTATTTCTTGCTTTTTTAAACGCTAACAAACGCGGCGATCACCCGGACACGCGCCATACGATCGGATCTATATCAGAAAGAGATGTTATTTATTAAATATTGAAAACACATGTGTTTAGAGTTACAATTTTTATGACCGATATAGCCAGCTTAGGTCCAGAAATGAGGTTCAAATGAACAAGGTGGTATTGTTACGTCACGGTGAAAGCGTATGGAACAAGGAAGGCCTGTTCACAGGATGGACAGACGTGGACATCTCTGAGAACGGAATGCATGAAGCGCATGAAGCGGCACGGCTGTTAAAAGAGAACGGGTTCTTTTTTGATGCCGCTTTCACTTCCCTGCTGAAAAGGGCCATACGCACTTTGTGGATAGTCCTTGAGGACATGGAACTCATGTGGATCCCGGTATATCGTTCATGGCGTCTCAATGAAAGACATTATGGCGCGCTCCAGGGCTTGAACAAGAAAGAGACCGCGGCCAAGTTCGGCGAGGACCAGGTCCATGCATGGCGACGAAGTTTCGACGTGCCTCCTCCACTCCTGGAGATCTCTGACGAAAGGTTCCCGGGCAATGACACTAAATATCAGGACCTCGATACCGCCCTGCTTCCCAGGGGAGAATCCCTGAAAGATACTATAGCCCGCGTTATGCCCTGCTGGGAGAACGTAATACTTAAAAAGATCCAGGAAGGCAAACATATCCTCATCGTGGCGCACGGGAATAGCCTGAGGGCACTCATCAAACACCTGGACAATATCCCGGATGACACCATCGCCGGAGTGAACATCCCTACGGGCATACCCCTGGTGTACGAGTTCGACGATACGGCAAAACCCGTTAAACACTATTATCTCGGTGACGAGGAATTCGTAAAAAAAGCCACGGAAAAGGTCGCTTCACAGGACAAGCTAAAATAAAGAAGGAGGCTCTATGAGCATCGATATAAGAGGGCTTTTGGGCAATGAAGCTTCATATCTTCTGGACCATAACTCGGTGACAATACCTCGCGACATGTTACACCTTCCCGGACCTGATTTCGTCGACAGGATATTTTCCGCTTCCGACAGGTCCAGGAAGGTGAGGACCAGCCTGAAAAGGGTCTTCGGACACGGGCGGCTTAAGGGCACCGGATATGTTTCCATATTACCCGTCGACCAGGGCATAGAACATTCGGCCGGAGCTTCTTTCGCTCCTAACCCTGTATATTTCGATCCTGAGAACATAGTCAAACTCGCGATCGATGGCGGGTGTAATGCCGTCGCGTCTACCCTGGGGGCCCTGGGCATGGTCTCCGAAAAATACGCCTCCCGTATACCGTTCATAGTTAAACTGAACCATAACGAACTCCTGACCTATCCTAATTCTTATGACCAGAGACTTTTCGGGCATGCCCAGCAGGCTTACAATATGGGTGCCGCGGGCGTCGGCGCCACCATATATTTCGGATCGCCGGAATCACGCCGCCAGATAGAGGAAGTGTCGATCGAGTTCATGCGCGCGCATGAACTCGGCATGTTCACTGTACTATGGTGCTACCTTCGTAATCCGGCGTTCAAAAAGGACGGAGTGGATTACCATGCTTCAGCGGACCTTACTGGACAGGCGAACCACATAGGCGTGACCATCGAAGCCGATATAATAAAACAGAAACAACCCGTGAACAACGGTGGATATACAGCGATAGGGTTCGGCAAGACCAGTACGATAGTATACGAGAAACTTTCCTCGGAGCATCCGATAGACCTGACCAGGTACCAGGTAGCCAACTGTTATATGGGACGCATAGGCCTGATAAATTCCGGAGGCGCGTCGGGCAAGAACGATATGGAGCAAGCCGTCAAGACAGCCGTCATCAACAAGAGGGCCGGCGGCATGGGCCTGATCTCCGGGCGTAAGGCTTTCCAGCGGCCTATGGCGGAAGGCGTAAAGATACTTAACGCCATACAGGACGTATTCATGTCCGATGAGGTAACGGTCGCCTGACACAGGCGCCGGTCCCGGAAAAAATATTACTTTATAACGATATTGTCTATATAGACCGGGCCGTCATACGGTGAGCCCGCTTGGGAATTATTGGCGTCATACTCGATCCTCAGGGTTATCTTTTTGACCGAGTTCAGATGTTCCCCAAGGCATTCCTCGTTAGTATTGCACTTCCATTCCGCGAGCTCTTTCCTCGCGCCCGGATCAAGCCGCGCGCTCACGGTGGTCCATTTCCCCTTTTTTAGGCGTACCGGCTCACGCATCTCGATATAGAACCAGGGACCGGCCGTGACGACTATACGGGCCTGCATGAGATCATTCTTTACGTCCGAGGGCAGGAACACATCAAAGGATATCGTTTTATACCCCACGAGGTCTATCTCTCGATCAAGCTCCACCAAAGACGCGGCCCAGGTATTGCCCGGAAAATCACTGACAAGTTCCAAAGAATGTTCCCCGGTCGAAGCTTCCGCGGAGGATACCCCTGAACTCTTCCCGACCATATCTTCCTGCCCCATTGCCCAGTCCGGTATCCCCCACTCATCCGTTCCCTTCTCGAAATCAAAACGTATTTCCGGCTGTTCCGCGTACGACACGACCGATAAGCATAAAATAAGAATTAACAGGATCACCGCGCGCTTCATGTCATCTCCTTTTTTGTTCCCGCCACTTTCACGGCTTCAACGAACATCCATATGGAAAAGAACAACATCGTCAAACTTATCGCCGCCAGCAATATTTTACCCGACCGGGTAAACTCCGCTATATTGATGATTATGGCCCATACGGAGAACAGCATCATGAAGAACATGGGCACGATCGTTATCCACGCTTTCGACCTTTCCCTGACCAGATACACCGAAGCCACCAGGAGCACAAGTCCCGCCAGGAGTTGATTGCTGGTACCGAAAAGCGGCCATAACACAAGGGCGCCACTACCCGCGCCCTGAGAAAAGGCCAGCAACCCCGCCAGGAGCACAACGAACAATGTGGCAGGATGTCTTTTCTGTAGTATCTTTATCTTGCTTTCAACGGCTATTTCGCTAACGATATAACGTTGTATACGCGTCGCGGTATCCAGCGTAGTCCCGGTGAACGACGCCACAAGCACCCCTATGATCGCCTGTCCGTATCTTACCGGTATCTTTAGTGAGGTCATCATGTTGGCCGCCCCGTTCACAAAAGCCGTGACTTTCGCCGAAAGCCCCTGCATAGCGGACCAACTGGAATAATGATATTGCCATGCCTGTACCCCATTAAGCACGCTACCATCGGTCGCACGCACGCTCATGCCAATTCCCGCGGCAACGGCTATAAGCACCAGGACTCCCAGAAACCCTTCGGTAAGCATACCGCCGAACCCCACGAACTTAACATCCCTCTCGCTCCTTACCTGTTTTGAGCTGGTCCCCGAACCCACCAGTGCATGGAATCCCGAGATCGCGCCACACGCTATCGTAATAAAGATAAAGGGCAACATCGGCGGAGCGCCCTTGGGGGCTACATTGATCACCGGCGCTACTATTTCCGGACGGGCTAACAATATCCCGAGGGCCAGAAGCGCGATGCCTATCACCAGCTGGTGCGAATTTATATAATCCCTGGGTTGAAGAAGGGTCCAGACCGGGAGTACCGACGCGACATAAGCATACACAAGAAGCAATATGACCCATATCCCGAGGGGCGGGATACCCAGTATCGAAGGCATGTGAATAGGCATGTTCACGCCTATTGCGATAGAAAGATACATGAGAGCTACGGCTATGACCGATAGTACGGTCAGGTTGCTCCCCCGCCTGTACGCAAGCCATCCCACACATACGGCTATTGGTATCTGTATCCACACCGGGAATACCGACTGAGGGTACATTTCGAAGATAACGGCCATGACCATACCGAATATCGCCACCACGATCCACAATGAGAAAAAGATCAAGAGCAGAAAAAGGATACGCCCTCTTTTGCCGAGCATACACCGGGAAAGTTCACCTATAGACACGCCCTTGTTCCTCGTGGACATCATGAGCGCAGCGTAATCATGGACGGCACCCGCGAATATGGACCCGATGATTATCCAGACAAGCGCGGGAAGCCACCCCCATATCACGGCTATGGCTGGCCCGACTATGGGCCCGGTACCCGCTATGGAAGCGAAGTGGTGGCCGAAAAGCACCTCTTTATTGGTAGGCACATAATCTATATCGTCCCGTAACTCCACGCTGGGGGGGACCCTTCTGTCATCGGCCCTGAATACACGGTCCGCGACGAAACGGCCATAGAAGATATATGCCAGGACGAATAAAATAAGTGAAACAAATAGAATAAGTAGAGAACCCATAAAAATAACCTTACTTTTTGACCGTGCCCATGCGCACGCGTATATATTATATAATAAAGGTCCCGAGTATAAAACCCTAAAAAAAACCGCCGACCATAGATCGCATGGCCGGCGGCCTTCCCGTAGGGAGGGGACCCTTGTATATAATTACGCGCGTATCAGTATCTCGTTGGTACGGTCGTATATCGCCTTCAGCTCCTGGACATCGAACGGAACTATGGGTAGCGACTGTATGAGCCTGTTAAGCGACATCACGATGACCCGTATCTCCGCGGATGTAGCCATCTCGATAAGGTCTTTCTTGGTCAGGCTTATCTTAGAGACATCCTGTCCCTGGGATATACACAGGTCAACATACTGAGCCAGGGTATATGACAGGAATTCGCTGTCCTCACTTTTATAATTATCATTAGAGGCGATCTCGGAAAGCCGGAGCCCGAGCATAACGCTCCTGATCACACCGGTCTCGTCGTAATTAGCGCCTATGGGTGAAAGTATGGTATCCTCCGGCGACATGTTCCCTATGTGCCAGTTCCTGTCCCTGTGCCCACTGGTCGACAATGTTTCGCCCTTGAACACGGGGAAGATCGTGACCGTGTTGGCGCGCGTCCTGTTGCCGTTCACGTTCGTGAGCTCATCAGGAAGCTCCTTATATTCCAGGTCACCGTACTCTTCTCTGGAAACCTCAGTTATATTATCGGTATTGTAAAGCTCCACGAAAGCGCGTCCTCCTGAAAGAGCCTGTATATTATTGAGGAACTCTATTACCTCTTTCTTGTTCATGCTGGTATCCAGCTGCTGTTTCGGCACCCTTATAAGTTTATAACCGTTCTCCCCGGGCCTGAAGATATGGCTCAGGAACCCTACGTTATCCTCTACGAACGTTTCCATGCCTTTGTCCGGGGAAGCGGTATAGGCCTGGTCTCCCGCATCGGATATAAGTCCGCTGAGGAAAGTCAACTCATCCCCGGATATCTCCAACCCCATTGAGGCCACAGAGGTCTCCCCCTCTGTATGGTCCGAGGATAACCGTTCTATCTTGCTGTATAAAGTATCCAAGCTGATAAGACCTTTATAAAAACTTAAAAGCGTATATCCACCGAAAATATCCGGATCCCGCTCCACCCACCTTACATTCATTTCCCCGCCATATGTCCTGAGCAGTCTGGGGCCACTGGCCACTACCGAGTCAGGGATAAGACCCGTGAAAGGAGCTGTTTTAGCATGCTCTTTTACGACCTTTTCCATGGCATCGAGCGACGTTCCGTCGTATTTATCGTTGAACTTGATCGCGTCCTCATCCGATAACACTACGGAAATATCGTTGAACCTCAAGCCACCAAGGTTTATCACATAGTCCACATACCCCGGAAGGGCCAATGTCCAATCTCCCTGTTTTATTTCCTGCAGGACGACATCCTCTACGCGTCCGTCGGAGGCGTATCTGACATTGACCTGCACCCCATGGCCCTCCGTAACGTATTTTATGTCCAGCTTGTTCCCCTGGAAATGCCCCGCGCCCGTGGACGTTGACTGTACGCTACCCGGAAGAGTATCATTCACGAAGAACGTCTCGTGCAATGTACTTATCTCTCCGGCATTCGTAGCCTCCAGTATCCCCTGTGGGACCGACACGAAGCCATGGTCCATAAGATACATGACATCCTTGTCCTGTCCGTGTTCGAAAACCTGTCCGGATATCTTGAGTTCTTCGAGTATATTACCCTTTAATTTCGAGCTTATGGTCTCCACGCCTCTCCAATAGAAAAGAGGAGCTCCTTCCACCCTGTTATACGGCCTGACGTCCCCACCGGGAAGGTTCGCGTCCTCGAGAAAGCTCGGGCCACGCTTCTTATCGCTGGCTACGGCCATATCTCCGGCCTTTACCGTCAACCTGACCTTCTCAGAGTTAAGCACTCCCCTCCTCATCCACGAAAGCACGGTAAGGAATTGGCCGGTCATTATCTGCATCTCACGGCTTGTACGCGCGCTATCCTCGCCGTTAGGGGAAAATTTCCGCGTTTTTTCTATTATCATCTGGGCGAAATACCTGGAATTGCCGACAGTATTATTGTCTCGTGAGTACGCTTCAAGGAGGTTGTTAAGTATTCCCGCCACTATAGGCAACCTGTTCTCGGTCACCTGGAAACCCTGGCTTGAAAATATGGTCTTTACCGCGCCCGGGACATCGCCGTTCACCACAAGGCCAGAGGCTTCGTGGACGACTCTTTCCACGTCGTTCATCTCCGGCAATGGTTTGGATACCTCGGCAAAAAGGCTTTTGTTCCTTTGTTCCATTTTTTTCATCTTCTCTTTTGCTTCCTGCCTGGCTTCCCGTTTTCTTTTGTTGCTGATAGCCTTGCTGAATTCACGAAGATACGCCGCGGCGGTAAGCCTGGCTTCAAGCCCACGGCTGAGGCGCACGGAAGTCGCCTGGTATTCCTTCAAAGTATCATCATTATACTTGTCATGCAGAGTAAGTAAAGCCTTAAGATACGTACTCGAGTCCGCGTCATGGATCACATATTCCTTCTCATCCTTCCATATGGTACGCGTGTTCCATTCTGACGCCCCGGGTGTTAACACGTTGCCTACTCCCGGCCGGTTAAGGTCCATAAGCAATCCCTGGGCCTGGAAAAGTCCTTCGCCGACCTTGTTATCCGTACGCAATGTCCCGACCTCTATGCCGCCGCAGGCGGACACATCCGCCTCGGTAAATCCCGCGGCCTCGGTCGACGGATATGAATCCTGTACCTGCACGTCCGTCGCCGCCAGGAGCTGCCTCTGCTCGTCAAGGCTGAACCTGGGAACAAATACGAATCTTCCCAATGTTCTTGCTTTCCCGGGGTCCTCTGAGATCATTCTCTTTTTCATTTCGGAGATCTCACGCACAAGTTTCTTCAGGTCCTCCTTAAGTTTATCGCTATCATCGTTGTTAGATTGCACGTTCCCGTAGATGACCACCTGTACGCCTTTCATTACCAGCTCTTTCACGTTCGCGTTATCGAACGCGCCTCTTGAATCCGTTCCGGACCCCAGAGTGAAATTACCACCGTTGGTATGATTCCCACCCCTGCCGGCTTTCTCCCTGACCAGGCGTCCGGAATACGATACGACCATCTGGTCGTTCCGTAGCATCGCCTCACCCTCCTGTAACAAAGGAGTATCCCCGCCGCCCGGCAGACCCTCGGTGGTATAGACATCCTTTTCCCTGGACACGCTGAGCCTCTCCTTGGCCGTTTTTTTGGTCTGGTATACCTGTTCCGCCGTAGGATGCTCTATATCCGCGTTATCGCCAAAAAGCTCCTTCATGTACCTGATGAAATATTTCATGGTGTTCCCTCTATGGTCTCCGTTGGAAACGGCCCTGAGGTCGAACTCTATGCCCATATCGCTGTAATATCTTCTCAGGCTCTCTTTCTTCGGGTTGTTCACCCACTGGTCATATACGACCACATCGTCCCTGTGCGCGCGGGCGACCGCGCCCTGCCAATCGCTGGACCTCAGCCCGGCCGAAGCCATGTCATAATCCATTCCGAAATTCATTTCGAACAACTCACGATACCCCTGGGGTATGCCCATGAAATCCAGCACCTTGTCCCCATACCTGTCCTGGGCGTTCCGGGAATATGACTTCCTGTTGCCGTACGTATGCGTGGTGAACGCGACCGTCATTTCCCTCAGCACACGGTCCACCTCGAAACGCGGGTTTTCTTCCGCCTTTGCCAGCTGTTCCTCAAGTTGTATTTTCCTGTATACGGAAACAAGCGCTGTCTGGGAATCGTTCAAATGAAGTATAGGAGCTTTCCAGTTGGCTTTATCCTTCATTTCCCTTGCCTCTTCCCTTTTGACGAACTCGAGGGCGGCACGGGAATAAAAAACGGAGAATTCTTCCCATGTCGGAAGATACGGTGTCTTATCGGGGCTGTACGCGTTCTTGTAGTTGTACAATGAATGCGTGTAATAACTCTCACCGTTGGGCTGTATGTCCCTCACAAGATACACTTCTATGCCAAGATCGTTCATCCCCTTACTTACAAGCACATCTACTTCCTTGCCACCCACGGTCACCTTGAATCTGTCCACCTCTTCTATCTTACCCAGGATCGGATGGGTCAGCTGCTCCGGGTTCGTATAATCCAGTCTACGCGGATCCTGATCAGGGCTTATACGGTACTGGTAATGCGGTTCGATATGTTTAAGCCTCGCGCCGGACCCGCGCATGAGTTCCTGCATACCAGCGCCGTGATACTGCATGACCCTGGCCAATCCGCCGGCTTCGTGCCATATCTCCGGCGATATCTGCCACAATGTCCTCCCCTCCAGCTCCCTAGCGAATTTCCTTATCCAGTTGCGGTCTATCCAGTCCTTGAACTTCTTAAAAAGCCCGTTAAGCTGTTTCATAAGGGCATCCCTGTCGATATCAGCCGGCACCAGCATCAGCAATATCTCATCCGCTATTATCATGTCACGATATTCAGAGTTTTCCGGGGCGATAAGTATCCCCATCAGCTTTTCCTGGTCGTTCTTATCGAGCAGGTTCACCGCTTTTTTAACGGAATAGCTCCTTTCCACCGGATAATGCGGTTCTCCTAAGATCACATCGTTCATTATGGATATCGTATCCAGAAGTTCGCCCATGTCGGGGGCGTTTATCATCCTTTGAAGCTCATCCCTGAGGGAAAAAACATCATCCTTCGCCATCGCGCTCCTGATGGCCCCCGTTCTTTTGGCGGTACGGTATACAAGGTCCATCCTCGCCCTGTATGCGTCATCCGCATCATGGCCCAGCCCATATATGTGTAGAAGCTCATCATTATCCAAAAGCTCGGTCCGTACCCCCTCGTTCTCCGGTTTAAAAATATCCTTAAGCAGTATGCTTCCTATATATATGACCCCGTCCCTTGTCCCGGCGTGGGAGATATTCGTGTGTTCCTTGTCGTCGTTCCATCCTATAGCTACGTCACCAAGAACGGCCCTGAAACGTACCGGCGCCCCGCGTATCTTATGCTCTTCCATCCATTCTCTTATGGCGACCGCCTCACGTTCGGTAAAAAGCTGGGTTATATCTATTTCTTCTCCGAGGTAAAGCTCCTGGGACGTTATCCTGGGCACATAACCTTTTACCCATTTGATCCTTGTGGCCCTGAGCACTCCCGTATCTTCATCCAGATATACCTCAGCCACCTTACCATCCTGTATAAGTGCCTCTATCATGGGATCGGTGGAAGGCGCGTACATCCCCTTAAGATCATTGTCCAGATCGGCGGCGTCCGGACGGGTATCCTTTTCAACGAATACCGCGAACTTATCACCGCTCTGCCAGCGGCTATCCGTACGGGCATAGTGTTCCCCCAACCTGCCGTCACAAAGTACGGCAACGCCTTTTTCTCCTGACAGAGAAAAATATATCTCCACCCTGCCGCTTTCCTCCACGACAGAGTCTATGACTATATCCTTTTCCCGCAGGAAATCCGGAGCGGTCTTCAGATATCCAAGCAAAGCTTTCTGTACGCTTTTTTCTCTGGCCTGGGGATCAAGATAATGCTCGGCTATGGAAAAGAATATGCCAAGTATCTTCCCTTCCGAGTAGATATTGTTGCGGAAATCAGCTGACCCTTCGGTCGGAGCAAGCTTACCACATATAAGCGGAGGAGTTATGTTTATATTGTCCGTGAAACCGTATATCGTAGAGTTGAGTAGGAAAGTTAGGAGCGTGATACAGACTATCGCGCTTCGGAAAAGACCTGCTTTTTTGGGCATGATATCTCCCCTTCCGGGTTAAGTTTCCATGACACGATATGAGCAAAAGATCGGTCTTTCTGATCGACATATTAGAATAGCGCGTGATATGTCGATTGGAAACATCTTAACATATTATTAATTTTTAGTCAATGAAAAAGTTTGTTTTAAGTTGCTGCTAATTCCAGACATTACAGATTACGATCACAGTATGGAACACCATTTTTTCGCATACATAAGTCATTTAATTTAAATGTTTTAAATCTATATGCATGCCGTTTCTCTCCCCTGTCGACCCAACACCTCGTTATGTTAGCACAATACATTTTAAGTATTATCTTAAAATTTACTTAACGCCATCCCGGACATCAGGAGGCATATTATATACAAGCCTATACAAAATTGCAATATCCATCAGTCCTGTAGTAAAATACAACTTATGCAGAACCGTTCCGCACAGATAATTATCCGGCTTTTCCTGGCCGCGCTCATCTTCGGCGTTATGACGAAAAGTTCTTATCCACTGGGAATGAGCTCGATAATAGACACCATACAAAGATCGCTAGACGCCATTGTGTTCGTAAAAGCAGAGAATGCCATAGTCGGCGATAGCGCCGATGGTCAAGGCGTGAAACTGGCGAGATTCGAGAGAAAAGGCGCCGGCATCATAGCCAGTCCTGCCGGGCTCATAATAACCAACGCCCACATCGTCAATAACGCCTCGCGTGTTCTCGTCGCGGTAAGGACCTCCTCTGTATACAACGCCAGGGTCTTGTGGGTCTCTCAGGACAAGGACATAGCGTTCATAAAAATAGACACACCCGGTCCTCTTCCGGTAATGACACTTTCGGATTCGGACGCGACCAGGCTCGGGGACAAGGTCTATACCGTTGGTAGTTCCGCGCTGTTCAGCGGCACCATCCAACAGGGACTTATAACCGGGATAGGCGCGAGGACTGCACCGGATAATGGTAGCGGTAAACACATAAGCATCCTACAAACAGACCTTTCCCTGCACAGGGGCGACAGCGGCGGACCATTGATCGATAGCAATGGCAATATCCTGGGCCTGTTATTCGCTGGCAGGACGGATATCTCCGGCAAGAGCTATGCCATACCGTCCAATATCATAATGAAAGAGTTCGAAAAACTTCTGGCGTCACAAAAATAGACCTCGCCGTATAACGCCATTTCATACTTGCCTTTTGTGCCGCCACGATATATCATCGTTACATATGTGGCTGGAAAAACTCTTTAAGCTCAAAGAGAACGCGACAGACATACGGACCGAGGTCCTGGCCGGCACCACTACCTTTATGACCATGGCATATATCATCTTTGTCCAACCTGCCATACTGTCACAATGCGGAATGGACTTCAACGCCGTAATGGTAGCCACCTGCGTTTCAAGCGCCATAGGCTGTTTCCTGATGGGTCTTCTGGCCAACTATCCTATAGCCCTGGCTCCTGCCATGGGCCATAACGTATATTTCGCCTTTGTCGCCTGTCCGATGATAGCCGGCATATTAGGTCCGGGCAGCGATATCGCGCCGTGGCGCGTAGCGTTAGGCGCGGTACTCTTATCAGGCATGGTCTTTATCTTCTTCTCTTTCTTCGGCATAAGAGAGCGGATCATCAAGGCCCTTCCGGTCTCCATAAGGAACGCTATAGCTGTCGGCATAGGCCTTCTTATAACCTTGATCGGGTTCGAATGGTCGGGCCTGACCGTTCCGGACAAGTCCATCTACCTTACTCTGGGAAAGCTGAACTCGGCACCGGTGCTCTTATCTCTTTTTGGGCTCGTAGTGATATCTTCGCTGATGGCAAGAAAAGTGAGAGGGGCCATACTTATCGGAATGGTCATTACGGCCGCGGCGGGGACCACTTGCGGGATAATCCGGTATTCCGGAATAACAAGTTCGATACCTTCCATCAGCCCCACTTTCATGAGATTGAGCTTTTCCGGCGCGCTGGATATGGGGTTCCTTGAACTTATCTTCGTGTTCTTTTTCCTGGACCTTTTCGACACGGTCGGGACGCTTATAGGCGTGTCCGAAAAAGCCGGCTTCATGAAGGACAATGAGCTTCCGAGGGCCAAACAGGCGCTTTTCGCGGACGCGACCGCTACGGTAACGGGAGCCGTGCTCGGCACTTCTACCGTAACAAGTTATGTGGAAAGCGCTTCCGGGGTATCGCAGGGCGGCAGGACGGGACTCGCTAACGTGGTAACGGGTCTTTTAATGCTTCTGGCCCTTTTCTTCCGTCCGCTTATAGCCATGATCGGCACCAGCCACATGACCGCGGACGGCCTTCTCCTCTATCCGGTGATCTCACCGGTACTGATCATCGTTGGATGCATGATGATGAGCTGCGTCAAAAAAATAGACTGGGACGATCTTACGGAAGCTATCCCCGCTTTTCTCACCATAGCGGTAATGCCCTTCTGTGGGTTCAGCATAACCGAAGGCATTTCCTTCGGGTTCATCTCATATGTGATACTGAAGACCGTCTCCGGAAAGATGCGGGAAATACCGGCATTTTTATCCCTGTTCGCCGGGCTTTTCATACTAAGATATATCTTCATGTTCGCGAGATGATCCCGCGAAGTTGTTCGTGTTCAACGCACGAGGCCCTCTATATCCTTGGTCGCCTGCCATATCTTTCTTATGCTATCAGCCCTTTGTTTGAAAGCGGAGAGCACTTTGGGGTCGAAATGTGAGCCGCTTTGGGTAGCGATAACATCCATCGCGTCCCGGATATCCATAGCCCGTTTATAAGGCCTTATGGAGGTTAACGCGTCAAAAACATCCGCCAGGGCCACGATCCTTCCAAAGACAGGGATCTGGTCACCCTTCAGCCCGTTGGGATACCCGGTACCGTCATACCTTTCATGGTGTGTAAGGCAGATCTCACAAGCCGCCATCAACAACGGCGATCTGCTGCCCATAAAGATATCCGCTCCCAACTCAGCGTGTTTTTGCATTATCTCTCTTTCCTCGGGAGTAAGGCTGTCTTTTTTCTTGAGGATATTATCAGGTATCAACAGTTTGCCTATATCATGCATGGGGCTGGCATACCTTATTATCTCAACATTATCCGCGTCAAGCCCCATACCCCTGGCTATCTCCGTGGAATAATCGACGATCCGTATAAGGTGTGTCCCCGTATCCTCGTCCTTATGCTCCGCCAGGAGGGCCATACGGAAGATCATTTCCTCATACGATCCTTTTACCGTATCATATGCCTTCCTCAGACTCTCTTCCCTTACGGGCCCGTCAGGCGGACCATTCACGCCAAAAATGCTATCGCTGTTCATAGTGCCCGCCTGTCATCTGGGCCAGCGCTTCCTCCTGCGTTGGGCATATGCTTAATATCCGGTCAAGTTTGGTTATCCTGAACAAGGATTCTATCTTGGGCGGAACGTCAGATATCCTCAGGTCCCCCTCCAGGGAGCTGATGCTCTTGGAAAAACCGGCAATTGCCGCGAGCCCCATACTGTCGATGTAATCCACCTCGCTCAGGTCTATGACCACCCTGTTGATCCCGCGCTTAATAAGTCCCCTGAATAAATTACGTATAAGGATGATACTGTCTATCATTATCTCTCCCTTGATACTGCATATCGTCACGCCGCTTCTATCATGTGTTGCTATTTTCATTTTATTCCCTTATACGGTGGTCGCGGTATGTTGATCGGCGTCGCTATCTGAAAATTTATAAGACATATACTCATTCCACATTTTCTCAAAACCGGTCATCGACACGAAGAACTCTTCGTCTATAGCGTTGGCGAAGTGTGTTTTGTCTTTTATACGACCGAGCAGGCTCCGTAAACCAGGCCAGCCCCATTTGTCTATAATGAATGAGATAGCGGCAAAAGCCGCTTGATAGTACACCTTTATCGACAACTGTTCCGAATAATCAACAAAACCCTTTTCGACAGCGCCGATCTTGAAATATTTGCGCCCTTTTACCTCGCTGGCGAGTTCAGCCATGTTTATCGGGGCGTACCGGGCTTGTTCATATACCGCAAGGCCCTCATGTATCCATATGGGACAATTACCGTTCGTCGTCATCGAAAGTATAGCATGAGTATATTCGTGGGCAAGTATACCCGCGAGCTCTGACTTGCTCACCCTGGGATCCACGGGCATCCGTATATTGCCGTCGAAAAAACCCCTGACTATACCGGTCTTCTGGAATATTTCCATAAAGCTGTTCGGGGTATAAAAGATTATCTTAGTATCCTGTGGCGGGTAAAAATCCAGGTCCGTGCCCACTTTTTCATATATATCCGACAAAATATCCTTGAGCTCATCTTTGTTGAAATCATAGACATCCTCGAACTCCACCTCGAAGAACGGAAGCTCGATCTTGCCGAGCCGACCGCTAAGCTCTCTTTCTTTTATGGCCTTCTCGAGTTTGTCCATTACTTCCTGGTTCTCCGGATGTGTCTGGACATATTTGGTCCAATAAAAAATGGCCTTGTCCAGCCTATCCTCCCGGTAGTGGACCTGTCCCAGGAAATCCAGGCACTCATCGCGCGGCAACATCGCGTAGGAGATGTTCAGGAGCGTAAGCGCGTTACCCATATCGTTACTGTTGTAATACTCTACGGCCTCGTTATACAGGTAGTTAGCTACGTTCTTGCGGGCCAGGTCCGACATCATGGCCAATTCCGAGGCTTTCTGCATATATTCATACGCGCCTTCACGATCGCCGGCTTCCAGCACTTTCATCGCTTCTTTAACATAGAGATACGACAGGTTGGACAATACCCCTTTATTGGTGTTGTCCATCTCGAACGCCATTTCAAGATAATATATGGCTTTTTTTATGTTACCGGAACGGTCAAGATAGTCTGAGTATTTGATGTATCCGTAAAGCAGGTTTTTCCTGATATCACCGCTGTCAGGAGCTCCCTCGTAAGCCTTGTGAAGGTAAAATATCGCTTTATCATACTTACCTTCGTCTATGTACGCCTGGCCCTTCCTGACATATTCATAAAGCCCGGTACTGGATGGATCGCTCTCGCATCCCGTTATAAAAGAACACAATAACAGGCCCGACAATACAGGCACCCACATCCTATGCATAAAATGTACCATAAATCAGCCCGGACCCGTTATCTGTCCTTTTCAAGTTCTTCTTTCTGCATGGCGTCAAGATACGCGTCTACCTCGGCCATATCCTGAAAAACACATGTTTCGGGCAGGGCCTTGAGAATATCGAAAACTTTCTTTATCTGTGGTTGAAGGCCGGTCATCATGAACGTACCGCCTTTGCCTTCCGTTATGCGACGGGCCTTGAAAATAACGCTTAATCCGTCGCTACTTACGTAGAAAAGGCCTTTCAGGTTCATCACTAATCCCCTAAGGTCGGCAAGGCCCAGAATAGGGGCCAATCTTTCATCAAGTATCGTATAGGTATCGGAATCCAGACTGCCTTCCAGAAATATAAGATAGATCTTGCCAGGCTGCTCTTTTATCTCTATTTCAAATGACATGATGGCCTCCTCAAATTGGGTAGCGCCTTTTCATCCACAGTATACCGACACTTTATTTTATATTAAATAAATATAAAAGTCATCCAAATAGAGCGCTCTCTCACATGACCGGCGGAATGGCTCCCTCAGTCTTTTTCCTGCCTTTTTCCCGCTGCGCGCGTACCCAGTCCAGCACTTTGTCGATCACCGTTCTGCGACTGGCCTCGAGCAATTGCATCCCTTTTTCGTTAAGCTCAGCTATATCATCCCATATTTCCCGTGATTTCAGAAGCGAGAACACTATGCTGGGCGACATGTCGGGATTGACCCCGACAAAAGTCCTTCTTGCCTCTCTCGTATACCCCGTTTTTCCCCATGGAGCGGTACTCCCCTTGAAAAGGCTCTTATTGTGGGTCTTCAAATGTATCTTTCTACCGTCACTTCCGGATATATAAGCTTCTTTCCTGGACATATTCTCAAGTATTTCCGGATAACGTATCGCATACCTCATCATCGCGGCAAGGTCCTCGGCCGTAGTATACTGGGCATCTTTTCTCCCGGTAGGGAGACCGGAAGCTTTAATGAAATTGGTATTGGTCATTCCGATCTCCCTGGCTTTTTCATTCATAAGTCCGGCAAAAGACCGTTCATCTCCAGAAATAGCTTCAGCTATGGCAAAAGCCGCGTCATTCGCTGATTTTATAAGCATGGCCGAAATAAGGTCCCTTACCTTATATCTCACGCCCACCTTCAACCCTATTATGGTCGGCTCAACATGGATAACGTCCTTTCCCGGGACCACGTCATCATCAAGCCCGAGCTTCTCGATGGCCAATATACACGTCATCACCTTGGCCGTGGACGCCGGCGGGAATTTGGCTTGTGGATTCTTAGCGTACAGTATATCCCCCCGGGCGGCATCCATTATCACCGCCCCTCTTCCGTTAACCTTGACATCTATTCCATCTTCCGCGCCAAATACCTCACATGGCATTGAACTGAGAACTATAAGGATATACGCGACAATGCCCCTGACTATATCTATCCTGAGATTCTTTTCCCGCATCATAGAGTAGCCGTCGATCCTCCTTTCCTTTTTCTTCTTATCCGTTTCAGGGACGGGTTAAAATATCCGTTCATGATCGAAGGATATTCCTTCTTGATCTTCCCGATGACCTTATCCATGCCGAGCATCTCCCGGGAAGATATGGCTACCCCCAGTTCGTTCATGTAACGTATCGGGTCGTAGTTCAAGTTCCTCCATTGTATCATATCCGTTCCCGGTCCCGACAGGAAGCGGGATAATGCTTTTTCTTCCCTGATCCAGTCGGAAAATCCAGGCATAACAAGGTAATTTATCGATACAAACCCTCTTTTTTTCCGCATACATCTTATCGACCGCATGACATCACCGAAAGTATATCCCACGGGCCGGTAATACGCGTTGTAATACCTCTCCTGAAAACTGTTCACGCTGACCCTTATTGAGTCCAATCCGGCATCTATAAGCCGGGAAACCATATCGGGTCTGCTGCCGTTCGTGTTGATGTTTATTATACCCTTTGACGTCCCTTTTCTTATCAAGGATACGGCCCTCACGAGAACATCCCCGACCATCAACGGTTCCCCTTCGCATCCCTGGCCAAAACTCACCACAGGGTCAGCTACCCTGCTTATATGATGCAACGCCACTTCAGCGATCTCTTCCGGGTCCGGAACGAATTTTATCCGAGGTTGCGTGACCGAGCATTTTCCCCCTTCCTGATGGGATATGCACCCGATACAACGCGCGTTACACAACGGGGAAGATGGAAGTGGCGCTTCATACCTGTTGAGAAAGAAATTCTTCGCGGCGGGGCATCCATAAGTAAGCGCGCACGTCTCCAGATGTCTTACCAGCCTGTTACGGGGCAATATCCTCCTCATCTTCTTCACCCCGTCGCAAAGCCCTGTCCGATCCATTCCTCCAAGCTCTTGCCTTTTTTCGCGATCAACACGTATCCCGGCGGCATAAAACCCACCTTTATAGAACGCTACGGCCGCGTAACTGAAAAGGGGAAGATGTCCCGCGCCTTTTCTCTCAACATACGAAGCGTTATAACGCAGGGTATACCCGGGGGACATGAACGCGGCAACGGCGTAACACCGCCTGGCCTTCCGGGAGAACGGATCAGTGGCGACCTCCGTCATCTGCCCGGTATCATCGCTGAAACCAACGGCACTTCTGGATGGAAGCATAAAAAGTTCGCTGTCGCTATGCAGTTTTACAAGATCACGTGCCCTGAGCGGGAAGAAAAGACCGGACTTCATCCCGGTAGCGCGCATCCCGGGCACATCGAATATCCTGCCTTTTTCGTCAGCTACCAATAACGATGGTATTTCCTTTTTCATATTATCGTATGCGCTCGATCTCCATGCCCACCGGGCAATGGTCCGACCCGTCCACCTCGGGCATAAGAAAAGCGTCCTTGACATGCGGCACCATGGCGCCTGACACGAAAAAATAATCTATACGCCAGCCTACATTCCTGTCCCTGGCCCTGCTTTTATAGTCCCACCATGTATATTGTCCGGGCTGGTCGTTATAGCTCCGGAAGATATCGACATATCCGGCTTCCACCAACTTATCCATCCATTCACGCTCGATGGGAAGGAACCCGGAATAATTCTCGTTCGCCTTAGGCCTGGCAAGGTCTATCTCCTTATGGGCCGTATTGAGATCCCCGCATATTACGACCTTACGACCGGTAAAACCGCCGAGATGCTCTAGGAAATGCCTATAGAATTCCATTTTGTAATCCAGCCGGGACGCGTTCATACGCCCGTTAGGAAAATACCCGTTGATCAGCACAAAACCGCCCATATCAAGCTCAAGTACCCTGCCCTCCGTGTCGAACCCTTCCGGACCGAAGTCCGTGCTTACCGCGACCGGCTCTTCCTTCGTAAAAACACTGACACCGGCATAACCTTTTTTCTCAGGATTATTCCAGTATCTCTTATACCCCGCCCAGGTTGCCGAGAACTCCTCTACCTGCTCGGGATATGTTTTGGTCTCTTGAATACACAGGATATCGGGGGCATTCTCGTCAAGCCACTTATTAAAGCCTTTTTTTACGATGGCCCGCAGGCCATTAACGTTCCATGAGAGTATTTTCATTTCAGGATGGCGAACGGCCGGGAGCGAACGCGTTATTCACTGAGGCTACATATTCCTTTATCATGCCCCCTATTGACCGGAAATCTTTTTTGTCGATCAATTCTTTTTTAAAAACACTCGATCCAAAAGCTACAGCGTCAGCGCCACAGGCGGCGTATTCAGCTATGTTCGCGGGCCTCACGCCCCCTACCGCCATTAGACGGACATCATTGAAAGGCCCTTTTAGTTCTTTCATGTATCCCGGCCCGAAAAGTCCGGAAGGGAATATCTTTACCATGCTGGCCCCGCAAGACCAGGCCTTGAATACCTCTCCGGGCGTTAAAGCGCCGGGGAACACCGATATACCCCTTTTCACGCATTCCCCGATTATCCCTTCATCCACGACCGGGGTCACGATAAAACCCGCCCCGGCGTCCAGCGCTGTTTCCAGCCGTTCCCGGGATGTTACGGTACCAGCACCTATCATCAGTTCTTTCCCGGACATATCTATGATCTTCCTTATCATGTCCGCGGCGCTACCTGTGTTCATCGTTACCTCAAGCGTTTTGATCCCGGAGCTCACGGCGGTCTCGATAAGAGGCTCTACCGCATCCTCCGGTATGCCCCGGACTATGGCCATCAGTGGAAAAGCGGCAAAACGCTCTAGATCGAATCTCATTCTATCTCCGTTGGCAGCATACTGTTGTAAAAATGAAGATAATTGTCCTTATCCGCGCCCCGCCTCAATTCCATAGCCGCCCTGGGATGTTCGTTGAACATACCGGTCAACGCGTACGGTATCAGGTATCCCCATTCAATCTTTTCCCTAAGAGGTATGAACTCCCTGGCTATTATATCCAATATGGGGCGTATATCGAATTTCGGGTTCTTCAGGAAACCGATAAGAAGCTCCAGCGGGCAATTGCCCGCGGCCCTGCCTATCCCGTATATGGTACCATCAAGATAATTAGAACCGTCGATTATGGCCTGCACCGTATTCCCGTAGCCCAGCTGCTGGTTGTTATGCGCGTGTATCCCGACTTCCTTTGTTTTTATGTATTTTTTGTATTTGTTCACCAAGTATGTGATGTTCTCGCTGTAAAGCGCGCCAAAACTGTCCACTATATACACCGCCTTGACGGATGTTTCTTTCTCTATCTGGTCGAGGGCTTCGTCAAGTTCCGTGTCAAGAGCCCGCGATATCGCCATTATGTTTATCGTGGCTTCATATCCTTTTCCCGTCACCTCATTGGCGAGTTCAATGGCTTTATCAACGTCCCTTACATATGTGGCCACTCTCATCATATCGATCACGCTATCCTTACAGGGAAGGATGTCCTCTTTCTCAACCCGGCCTACATCCACCATCACCGAAAGTTTTGTCTCGGCATCAATGCCGTCAATCGTCCTTTTGATATCTTCCTCATCACAGAACTTCCATTTTCCGAATTTTGTCGGGGACACCAGGTTCTTCGACGCGCGATATCCTATCTCGACATAATCAACACCTGCCGCGGCGAGCGCTTTATATACTTCCCGCACAAAATCATCGTCGAAAAAATGGTCGTTTATAAGGCCGCCATCCCTGATGGTGCAGTCAACTACTTTAATTTGTTCACGATACATGGTCTCTCCTCTTCGTTTTATCTTTCATCAAAAGGCAGATTATTATAGTAAATATCGGGACCCTTTGCAAACTATAAGACATACCGCCGCTTGCCGGCGCGTCATATCCCCCTGTCCAGTTCCATCAACATTTCTATGTGTTTTGTCCTCGGGAACATGTCGAAAAAGGCCTTGCGGCCGCATTTCCACCTGCCTCCGGATATAAGCACCTTGATATCACGCGCCAGTCTGGACGGATCGCATGACAGGTAAAATATCTTATCTATCCCTTCCGCCGTGGCCAACTTCTCCAGGAACTCCTTTTTAACACCTATCCTCGGAGGGTCCAGGAACACAGTATTCCTTTTTCCCTTCTCCCTGGCAAAAATGTCGAAGAACACGGTCTCGGCGGTACCTTTATAGAATTTGATATCGCTGATATTCCCGGTCCGGGCCGTCGATTTAGCACATTCGATAGCTATACGACTTGAATCTATGCCGACTTTTCTAGTGTACCCTCCCCCTGAAAAGAAAGTAAAGAACCCCACCCCGCAGTATGGATCGAAGAACACGTGATCCTCTCCCGAGTCCCCTGTCCAATCATCGAGTTTCTGTGAGATCTTGTCGGCGACATATTTATTGGCCTGGGAAAAGGCCTTAGGAGACATATATAGTTTCCCCCTGCCGGTATCATCAAGGTAGAACCTCTCCCCCTGAACATCGGACGACCAGACCTTCCCTTCGCTATCAACCTTGATAGTGACATCCCCGGCCTCACAGCTATCCGGGAGGGAACCTAACGCGTCATTAAGTTCTTTAGCGGCTATGCGACATTCTTTTATCTCCAACACCTCGCGGCCTGACATATCATAGAAACCATACGCCCCTTTGGACGTCCTGTGGAGCGTTAGGCTTTTCCTATACCCCATATCAACATCGGAAGGAACGATGTCCGGATCCAAGCCGTCACGTATCCCGGCGATCCTGGCAAAAATGTCCTTGATCTGTGATGTCTTCAATACCACCTCTTCATCGTATTTTACATGCTGGTACTGGCATCCTCCACACGTCCCGTAATATTGACATGCCGGAGCTATCCGGTCGATCGAAGGTGTGATCATTTCCAGGATCTCCCCCTCAACAAATCCTGACGTATCCCTGGTCTCCCTGATCCTTACTTTTTCCCCCGGAAGAGCCCCTGAGACAAAACACACTTTACCGTCTATACGGCCCATGCCCTTGCCTCCGAAAACGACGGATACTATATCCACAATGTGTTCCCTGCTCATTTTTCCTTGCCTTCCCGGCTTTTTTAAAAAAAAGTAGGGAGCCTTCTCAGGGCAGGCTCCCTACTTACGGAAATAAGACCATATTTTGTATCAGTTGCCTTTAACGCCTTCTTTCAATCCTTCTTTATACCCGTCGGTATAACCTTTCTTATATCCATTAGAGTATCCGGCCTCATAACCATCGGAATAAGCGTTACTGGGCTCTCTGTAGGTCTGTTGTTGCTGGTACACAGGCTGCTGTTGCTGGTATGCGGGCTGCTGTTGCTGGTACGCGGGTTGGCTGCTCTTAGGCTCTTCCGTAAGACTGTCCAGAAGAGCTCCGCCAAGTATATTCACTCCCGCTCCCACCAACGCTCCCGTTCCAGCGTTACCTCCACCAGCAGCGCTTCCCGCGGCACCAGCGCCGGCACCAAGAAGCCCCTGTTTAAGGATATCCCTGCTGTCCGTAAAAGCCTCCTGACTGAACAACGTTAACGCGAATAATATCAACACTAAACAAATAAGAGACTTTCTCCCCATAAACTACCCTCCTTTAAGACCTGTAAGACCCATGGCTATTATACCTGTTTGGACATAACTATATTATCAAAAAAGCTCCATACGGGCAACTTAAAATGATTTGCGCCCCTACCCGGCTAGCACAGGATACCCTGACGTGTCCCCCTGTTCCTGAACTCACTGTTTATACGCTCTATCACACCGGATTTATCGTCAACCCACGTCGGAGCGATCAGGTATCCCTTCTTTACGTCCGGGGCGAGCCTCAAAACAACGATATCGGGTCTTGTTCTTTCAAGAAAATCGCACACTGACAAAGCGTATTCATCTTTCTCCATGATGTGTACGCGTCCTTCAATATAATCTTTCTCCATAGGTGACCCTTTAAGCACATGTAACACATGCAATTTTATACCGTTCACCGGCAATGTGGATAACTGCCCGGCTGTGGCCATAATATCTTCCCTGGACTCCCCCGGCAGCCCCAGGATGACATGTACACCTGTGTTTATGCCGCGTTCGGCCGTTCTTATTATGGCAGTGGCGGCCTGCGCGAAATCGTGACCCCGATTGATCCGGCCGAGGGTCCTGTCATGGGACGTCTGCACGCCGTATTCCAGCCACACATCATAATCTTTCAAGTATCCGGCGATAAGGTCCAGTTTCTCCTCATCCACACAATCCGGCCGTGTAGAAATGGACAGCCCCACTATGTCCTTGTAAGGCCTTATCACGTCATATATCCCTTTCAATTCACGCACAGGAGCGTTAGTATTACTGGCGTTCTGGAAATAGGCGATGAATTTGATCGAGCCATACTTCGCTTTCATCCTGGAAATGGACAGTTCTATCTGACCTGAAAGGCTCAGTTCCGTGGTAGCGAACTCACTGTAGCCGGATTCATTACAGAAACTGCATCCTTTGCCGTCAGCCGATCTGTGTGGACATTCCAATCCGGCGTTAAGCCCGATCTTCCGCACTTTTGTTCCGAATCTTTTTTTCAGGTAACTGTTGAAGGAGTAATAATACATGGCGGTGGCCGCGCGCACTCGCGACCTATCCTCCGTTCCTGTTCTTTTTCGAGCTCATCCCCCGCGTCTTCAGCATGATCATGAGGATAGAAACAGCCGCGGGTGTTACTCCGGATATACGCGATGCCTGCCCCAGAGAACGTGGTCTTATAGTTGACAGTTTCTCCCTTATCTCGTTCGAAAGTCCCTGAACGGAACCGTAATCCAGGTCAGGGGGCAGCAAAACGGTCTCCAGCTCGGAGAACCTCCGTATACGGGTATTCTCCCGGTCAATGTATCCCCGGTACTTAATATCCACCTCAAGAGCTACTTTTTCATAATATGAGAGCGCCGGCTCTCCGTCAGAAACACGGCATACGTCATCATAACCAACTCCCGGCCTTTTCAACAGGTCATATAGCGATATCCTGCATTCCGGTGACGCCTGTCCTTTTTCCGAAAGGAACATCTTGAGCTTATCATCGGGTAACACGTATGCGGTTCTTAGTCTTTCTTTTTCCTTTTCCACTTTTTCCCGGCGGGCTTCTACCCGATCCATATATGCTGCCGGGACCAGCCCCAATCGCGCGCCGACAGGTGAAAGACGTTCATCAGCGTTATCCTCCCGTACCGTTATGCGGTATTCCACACGCGAAGTGAACATTCTGTAAGGTTCTTTTGTCCCCTTGGTAACGAGATCATCTATCAATACCCCAATATACGCCTGGGAGCGTTCAAGCACCAGTGGCCCGCGGCCCAAGACCTTTAGCGCGGCGTTTATCCCGGCCATAAGGCCCAAAGCGGCCGCTTCCTCATATCCGGTGGTGCCATTTATCTGGCCGGCCATAAAAAGTCCGGGAACAAGCTTTGTCTCAAGCGAGGACAGAAGCTGTGTCGGGTCCACATAATCATATTCGATACCATACGCCGGCCTTATCATCCTGGCGTTCTCGAGTCCTTTTATACTGTGTAGCATGAGTTCCTGCGCGTCTACCGGAAGGCTCGTGGATATTCCATTTGGGTAGTACTCATCGACCCCGAGACCTTCAGGCTCGATGAAAACAATATGTGAATCCCTGTCCGGGAACCTTACCACCTTGTCCTCTATGGACGGACAATACCTCACCCCGGTGGACTTGATCTTGCCAGAATATAAGGGGGACCTGTCCAGGCTTTCCCGTATTATCCTATGCGTATCACCATTCGTTCGCGTCATGTAACAAGGTCTCTGCGGAAGAACTACCGTATCGGTCGAGAACGAGAACGGGACCACGTCCTTATCCGGGTCCTGCCGCTGCATCCGCGAAAGATCCAGACTTTTTCCGTCAAGGCGAGCAGGCGTACCGGTCTTGAAGGAATGGACCATGAAACCGTATCGCCGTAGTTCGTCAGAAAGCCCCATCGACGGCGCTTCTCCTATCCTTCCTCCCGGAAAATGTTCCAACCCTATGTGTATCAACGCGTTCATGAACGTTCCCGGTGTCAGAACAACGCTCTTCGCCCTCACTTCCCCGCCTGAACGTGTGACCACACCCCCGCACACGCCATCGTCAACGATCACACCGACGACTTCATCTTCAATGACATCAAGCCTTTTCTGGGAAAGTACATGTTCTCGCATGTAGCGGTTATAAAGTTCCCTGTCTATCTGCATACGGGAAGACCTTGCGGCGTACCCTTTGGAAGAATTAAGCATCCTGAATTGTATACAACTAGCGTCCGCGGCTTTGCCCATCTCTCCACCAAGGGCGTCTACCTCTTTGACCAATTGCCCTTTGCCAACGCCCCCTATCGACGGGTTGCAGGAAGTATACCCTATCTTTTCACGGCTGAACGTCAAAAGAAGGGTATCCGCCCCCAAACGCGCCGAGACAAGCGCCGCCTCACATCCGGCATGCCCGCCACCGACCACTATAACATCATATAACCCCATACATACCTCGAAGAACAAAACGGGTTCCGGGACCAGGCACCGTACACCTACCGCGGATCTCCTTGTTCACTTTATTTTTCAGCCCTTATACATCCTGATAAAATTCTCGATACTGCGATCATACGTTTTTTCCGCCGCAGCGTCAAAGTAACAGGCGGGAAGCTCTCCGTTCTTCCTGTGGTAATGGACACATTCACAACACATACCCTTCCTGGAGCACGGATCATAAGAACAGTTACATATATCAAGATTCCTGTCTTTATTGCATTGCATGATCAAGCCTCCTTAACTTAACGTTCCCGGCAAGTTCAATACTCGGCTTTCGGATTATGCACGATAATGGCTGTGGTAGATTGTTCCGGCACCATCAGACAAGCTTCGGTAAGGTGTATATCCAGGTTCCTCTCTATCTCCAGGAGTTTGAATATCTTCTTCTGGTCTTCCAGCTCCGGCCACAAAGCATATCCCGGGCTGTACCGCCTCCCTTGATCTTCGGACAATCCCAGTTCCTTCCTAATCCGGCTATGCACATATTCCGCCAGAGCCTCCGCCAGATGTACGCTCATCCCATGGAGAAGAAAAGACCTGGTACCATCACCGGAATCCTGCATGGCCTTTATGGCCTCGCTGATCTTACTCCCGAGAGTGACGGCCTGGAAAGCGACTATATCCCGCGGGTGGAAATATCCCGCTATTGACCTGCCTCCAGCTACACTAAAATCGATTTTTTCCGCCGGTCGTCCCAGGCCGTCCATGACATCCATAACAGTACCGTTAACGACACATTCAAAGTAGCCGTAGACGGCCTTCATATCAAGCCACCCCTTGCGCACGCTCTCTTCTTTAAGCTCTTTGAGCATGGAACGGTATTCCTTGTCCAAAAGTTCATTTCTCCTGCCCTTGTCCGCCAGATAACTCCCCCAAGCCGCGTTAAATACCATTTTCTCATCGAGATACGTGAACACTTCGTCCAGGGGTATGTTCGCCAATACCCGTGTGCCATAGAACGGTGGTTCCGGGATATCGTTCCCGGTCAGGACTTCGGGGGCCTTCTTTCCCTCAACCTCGGCGCGAGGCACACCTGTTGATGGTACCGTAGTCGACCTTCCCGGGCTAGTGCGCCCCTTTACGTCCGCGGAAAGCTCCATGCCCCCGTCCATCAAAGCCCGTACGATACGAAGTCCCGTAAAGGCGTCCCTCGAGTAAAAAACCCCACCCGGGTACCTGGTGCCGTCGCTCAGGACCTCTATCTCCCTGGCGAACTTTTCGTTTGTCGGAGCGCCCCCGATCATGACCGGATAATGCAAACCAGCGTCATGCATAGCCTGGACACATGTACGCATATAACGCGCTGTGGACACAAGAAGCGCGCTAAGACCTACGGCGTCCACTTTGTTCTTTACTGCCTCCCTTATTATGACATCGACAGGGACTTGTTTTCCCAGGTCGATCACGGTAAAACCATTATTCTCAAGTATCATCTTCACCAGGTTCTTACCGATATCGTGCACGTCCCCGAAAACCGTGGCCAGAAGTATCTTCCCCTTTTCCCCGGACGTGCCTTTCGGCATATACACCTTAAGGTGTTCTATGGCCTTCCTCATGACCTCCGCGGATTGGAGAACGAACGGAAGCACGGTGTCCCCGCGGTCCAAGGCCTCACCAACCTTTCTCATAGCTTCCATAAGCGTACCGTTCAAGATCTCCTCGGCACTTTTTTCCTTTAACGCTTCTTCGAGAGCGGGTATGATATTTACCTTGTCCCTGTCAAAGACGCATTTTTCTACGGATACCCGACAGGCAAGATCGGAAGAGGATACTGATCTTTCGGATCCCTTCCTATCCTGGTAACGCTCTAGTAACCTCTGCAAGGCGTCTTCCTTCTTCATGAAGATGAGGTCCTCGCAAATAGCGGCATCGTCCTTATCGATATCTTCGTACTTTACGTATTCCATGGGGTTGACAATAGCGTAATCCAGCCCCGCCTGGACCGCATGGTGAAGGAATACCATATTAAGCTTTTTCCGCGCCTCTTTAGGGAGCCCAAATGATATGTTGCTGACACCTAATATGGTAGCGGCTCCGGGACACTTCTTTTTAAAGACCCTTATCGCCTCGATAGTATCCATAGCGGAACTCGCGTATTCTTTTTCTCCCGTCCCCAGCGTGAACGTCAAGAGATCATAAAGCAGCCTACGGGGATGTATCCCGTGTCCGTTGACCGCCATATCATACAACCTCGAAGCCACGGATACTTTCTTCTCCACGGTCTTTGCCATACCATCTTTGTCGATGGACAGGTTAACGACAAAGGCACCGTGCTTCTGGGCCAGGCTAAAAACACGATCCGCTCTCCCCCCTCCATCCTCAAGGTTCACGGAATTTATAAAAGCCGTGCCGGGATACGATTCGAGCGCACCCTTAAGGACATCCTCATCCGTCGAATCTATCATAAGCGGTGTATCCACGCTTTCGGCAAGACGCTTTACTATGCGAGAAGCGTCTTCTTTTTCCGTATCCCGCTCGGTAAGCACGGCGCATACATCCAATATATCGGCGCCGGACCTTTCCTGCGACTTGCCAAGTTCGACCAGCCCGTCCATATCCTTCTCAATGAACATCCTTTTGGCGGCTTTCGAGCCCTGGGTATTTATCCTTTCCCCGACTTTTATAGGCCGATCCATCATGTCAACATCATAGCCACGGTAGGACCCCGCGCAGAACACGCGTGTCCGCGTATCCTTCGGTTTACGTCTTTTCAACTCTTTGCGAATGGCCTTTATGTGAAGCGGGGTCGTTCCACAACACCCGCCTATCAGGTCTATCCTGTACTTTTCGAGGAATCCCGCCAATATCGCGGCCATCTCGTCCGGGCCAAGAGGATAAACAGTACACCCGTCACGTTCCACGGGCAGGCCCGCGTTCGGTATACATGATATACTTACCGGACAGTTGTCGCTGAGGAACTTGATATGCGATTCCATTTCCACCGGCCCCGTACTACAGTTTATACCTACTGACGCTGCTCCGAGAGCGCTCATTACGGCCATGACCGCGGACACCTCGGTACCCAGCAGCATCCGCCCGTTGTTCGACAACGTACATTGCGCCAATATCGGAAGGTCTTTCCTCCTATCGCTCAATGCCGTGCGTATCCCAGCATAAGCGGCCTTCATCTCCAGGAGGTCCTGGGATGTCTCGATAAGAACGGCATCCGCGCCACCGTCAATTATTCCCCGGGCCTGTTCGGCAAAAACTTCCGCCAGCCGCGCGTAACTGATGTTCCCTATTGTCGGATCACTCGACGATGGGAGTTTGCCCGTCGGTCCGATAGACCCTACGACAAACCTGCCATGGGAAGGCGACGAATGTTCATCTGCGGCTTTACGCGCCAGAAGCGTGGCGCTCCTATTTATATCATAAACTTCTTTTTCCAGGCCATAATCGGCGAGCTTAAGGTAGTTGGCCCCGAAAGTGTTGGTTTCCACAGCGTCGGCCCCTGACGCGAAATAATCATTATGTATACGGGATACCAACCCGGGGCTGGATATTGAAAGATAGTCCATACACCCGGTCCTTCCTCCGAACATGGCCTCATCCAGCCCGATCGAAGCCGCGTATGTGCCGAACGCCCCATCCAGGAGAATGATCTCTCTCCTCATCTTATCCGCGAACGTAATGCTCATTTTTTTAATACTCTTTCTACCGCGGAGTCTTTTATCCACGCGGATTTCCCGTCAGAACGCCTTGCCCTGACCCATCCGTCCTTACTGTTGATTATATTCACCTTCATACCTTCGTTCAGGGTGAAGAATTTGGTGGCCGAATCAAATGGCCCGTATAGCGCCTCTACCGCCGGGACCATGACAATAGCGGACGTTCTCTCGTTCACCGCTTTATGCCAGGCCAGGAAGACATTAAAAACAAGTATTATGGAGAAACATATCAAAATTGTCCTGTGATATCGTGTAACCATCCTCCCCGTTACACCTATAGCCAAAAGAACAAGGATCACTATCATGGAAACGGACGCCACAATGGTCATCTGGTCCACGCTTAATGTTCTCTCATACACCCGTAAAGGCGTCCAGTTCCACACTCCTTTTTCCGGCACTACCTTAGCTTTTATATCGGACCTGGCGAACCTGTAATTTGCTCGTATATCAGCATCTCTTGGATCCAACGCTAACGCCCTCTCATAGTTAAGGATGGCCTTGCCCAGATTTCCCGATTTGAAATATGCCCCCGCCAGGTTGTAATATATGTTAGGGCTTTTCTTCCCGGAGGACAGTATCTTCTCGTATCCGGCTATCGCCCCGGACCAATCAGCCTGTTCATACTTATCGTTAGCGGACGAGAAAAGTTCGGCCGTTGTCTCCGCCAGGCCTCTACCGGCGGTCAACATCAAAATAGCCAGAGATAGTACGATCATCTTCTTCATATCTTTATCTTCTCCAGATATACCAGTAATTTTTTGGTTTTTTCAAGTGTTTCCCGGCCATCCTTTTTATCCGGATCGAACGCCGCGTATCTGGCCATTTCGCACTTGGCTAGCACCTCTCCGAGCATGGATATTATTTCGCCACCCTTTTGAGTTCCTTCCACCCTGGCCCTCACGGCATCGACCGTTACATTACCCTTAGGCAGGTCAAGCTTACCCGACACGTATTCTCCAAGCGCCTTGGTAAGAGTATCATAGAACAACTCCATATCGCCTTTCTTCAGATAGGATTCGGCTTTCGAGATACCTTTCTTGGCTTTTCCCGGGGCCTTGGTAAAACGGGCATATTTCTTGTCGGTACGCATTTTCTCGCTTTTGCGGTATGCCCCAAAAAATATACCGAACAGGACAAGCACAAGTAAGTGCCCGGGCAAAAATAATGGGTTCCTGTATAGATATCCGCCTATCGGGCTTACTTCCCCGGTATCATCCTTGATATGTATGATATCCTGCCCTATTTTTTCCTGCGGGTAGAATACCTGTTCTTTACCCGAAAGCGTTACCATCTTTACACTGTTCTCGGTCCCGGACGGTTTCATTACCGAGATCGGGAAAGGTCCCTTCTTTATGGTCTTGTATCTGCCTGAAGCGGGATTAAAAAAGCTGAAAGAGACCTCGGGTATTTCAGTTACTTTGTCGCTCTTAGGTATTATTACTTGTTCGTATACTTTCTTGTTCGTTTCCCTGGAAACATCCGGTTCATATGTCTTAAGGTCGTCCGTAATGTTAACACTGGGAGAAGTGACCGTATCCATGTTCCCGGAACCGGAGATAATGGTCTTTAATACCACGGGATCCCCGACATTGACTTTGATGGGATCTATGGACGCATCCATATCGAAATACCCTACAGCGCCCTTAAAGTCCAACGGCTTACCTTCAGACGGGAAAGGTAATACCGACACATTAAGCCCTTTCGACTCGAGTTCCACTGGATAAACATCATATCCGCCAAAAGCACTATCGAAGAAATCGTCATTAAAAACGCTCATGCCGAACAGGGAGGATCTTCTGCGCGAGACCTGTTTCCTCACCAGCATTTTGCAATTAAGCCTGGCCGGACCGATCTCATATTCCCCTTCTTTTATGGCGAAGATGTTCTGCCTGAAAACAAGTACTTCATATCTACGTCCGCCCACTGTCTCCTGGGTCCTTTGCGGCTCATTGAAATCCTCCCCGGAAAAACCTTCATGAGCATAAGCCGGGAATTCTATATCCCTCAGGCCCACTCCATCCACGTAAAGTTTTATGGTGAGTATCGCCGATTCGTTGACATAAAGGCTGTTCTTGTCTATGCTCATGGAAAGGAATATATTATCACCGGTATAAGCGGGTACGGAGGTAGCGTCCGGGACACTGGACATCGGGGGTTGTCCGGCCTGCTGGGTCACGGCGGGTTTACCCGTTATGGAGAGGTCGAGCGCCGGAGCTTCATATACCTTACCTCCCTGTTCGGCCCGGAACGGGCCTATTTTATAAGTGCCTTCCCTGCGTGGAAAGACCAGATACGTATGTGTGATCGATCGTGACATCTTCCCGTTCACAATGGTCATGCTGGTGGTCGGTCCTATGTACTTTATGTTAAGACCATCCACCTGCGGGATATCAGGCGCGTCCACATCCTGCGCTCCCCTGAACTCCAGGTAAAGGTATAGGGGGTTACCGACCGAAGCCGTGCTTCTCTCTATCCTGGCGTTGAAGGCCATTCCCTCTTGTGCCCATCCCGGCAGGACATGGCCCAACAGAAAAACGAATATCAGCGATAATAACCGTGCTTTTTTCATCACACCTCTTGATCCACCGTAAGTATTCTCCTATCCAAGACCCTCTTATATCATCGCTACCAATCCCTGACGACCGGAGGGCTCCCGGACCTGCGTGCTTTCTTTTCCTCCGCCCGCATCCTGGACTCTTCTTCTTCCTGTGACCTGAGCAGCATCTCGGCCTCGTCCCTGGTCATCCTGCCTTCGGACCCAAATCCTTCCGAGGACTGCTCTTGCTGGTCTTGCCCGTTATCATTACCCGACCCAGCTCCGGGCTGGGGGCCTTCTTCTTCATCCCGGTTTTCCTCATTTTTATTCTGCTGTTGCCCACCGGACTGTCGCTGGTCTTCCTGGTCCTTCTGCTGTTGCTGGTCCTGCTGATCCTGCTGCTCTTCCTGGTCCTTCTGCTGTTGCTGGTCCTGCTGATCCTTCTGCTTTTCCTGGTTCTTCTGCTGTTGCTGGTCCTGCTGATCGTTCTGCTTTTCCTGGTTCTTCTTCTGTTGCTGGTCCTGCTGATCCTGCTGCTTTTCCTGGTCCTTCTGCTGTTGCTGATCCTGTTGCTGGCTCTCTAACGTTTCTATTTTTTTACGTGTATACTCAAAATTGAATTTAGCGTCCATATCCTCCGGAGCCAGTTCAACAGCTCTTTTAAAATATTCCAGGGATTCCTTATACCCGGCTATAGCCTTTGCCGGCGAGCTTTTTTCGGCCTTCTCCGCCTGGCGATATCGTGAATTTCCTATGTTGTATATAGCCTTGTCCTCTATCTTTTCATCTCCGGCTGACATGGATCCAAGGAACGCTTTTTCCGCCTCCCCGTATTTACCCTCTTTATACAAGACCGCGCCACGGTTGTACTCTATACCAGGCTGGTCCTTCCCGCTTGAAATAGCTTTATCGTATTCCTTGAGCGCTTCTTCATATTTCTCATCTTTATATAACCGGTCAGCCCTGCCCAGATCACCGCCGGCAAAACACAACCCCGCGTGCATACACACCATAAGCGCGCACAGGTATATGGTGGACGTAATAGACCTTCTCATTTTACCCTCTATATCTTCAATTGACGATGTTTTTTCTTCTGTCTCCCAGGAACACCTCTATCAAAAGCAGGAACCCGGCGATAAATAACGGCAGCTGGAACCTTTCATAATAGCGTTTTTCCATCCTACTCTTGAATTCCTCTTTTTCAAGCCCGGCAAGTTTTTTCTCGTATATAAGGTCCAGCCCGAACTCCGCCCCGGTAGCTCTTACATACATACCTCCCGTCTGAAGGGCTATTGACTGAAGCACGTCCTCCCTGAGACGGGTCTTGACCACATTACCTTCCATATCCTTAAGAAAAGATGTCTTGCCCGTACCCGCGTCCCGGACAGGAACAAGTTCCCCTTCTTCCGAGCCGATACCCACACAATATATGTTGATCCCGGCCACCTTGGCTTTTTGCACGGCTTTATCGACACCACCCTCAAGGTCCTCTCCGTCGGTTATGATTATCAGTATCTTATTCTCTTTTTTCTCCTTCTCATAACTTTCGATGGCTTTATATATCGCCTCCGAGATGGATGTTCCCCCCATCGGTATCGTATCTACACTTATATCATCAAGCGCCAGCAGGAACCCGTCATAGTCAATGGTCAAAGGGCATTGAAGAAAAGCCGACCCTGAAAAAGCTATAAGCCCCAACCTGTCACCCTTGAGTTTCTTGACCATATCCTTGACAGCCAGTTTGGCACGCTCCAACCGGTTAGGCCTTACGTCTTCAGCGAGCATACTTTTCGAGGTATCCAGCGCTATTATTATATCTATGCCCTGTTTTTTCACTTCCTTCCATTCGAATCCCCATTGGGGACGCATAAGCGCCATCGCGATGAAAAATAACGCGGCAAGTTTTATGATATCCTTTCTTTTCCGGCGCGAATTGTCATATGAAGCGGCTATTTCAGCTAAAAGACCTTTTTCGGCGAAACGTTCCAGCGTGCTCTTCCTGCGGCCGGAAGAAAGAATAAAGAACACCGCTACCGCCGGTAACAGCCATAAAAGAACACTCATTTGCGGCGCGCCGAACATCATGTTAAGGTAACCTCCTGAATAAAGTATCGGACAATATTATCTCCGCCAGGAAGAGCGCCAAAGCCGGGACCAGTAGATACGGGAACAACTCCTTGAAAATGTTGAACCCGGTCTCTTCTATCGGGGTCTTCTCCAGCTTATCTATCTCATCATATATGCGTTCCAGTGATTCCGTATCGGTCGCCCTGTAATATTTACCGCCGGTAACATCCGCTATTTCCCCGAGAAGCTCTTCATCTATCTCGACCTCCATAGGTCGTAAGACCGTATTCCCGAACCTGTCTTCCACAGGATAGGGGGCCATCCCCCTGGTCCCGGCGCCTATCGTGTACACCCTGACACCTAATGCCTTGGCGGCTTCAGCGGCTACCATCGGGGATATTGTCCCGGCGTTGTTCCGTCCATCGGTAAGCAATATCACGATCTTCTGCTTTGTCTTGGTATCCTTCAACCGGTTAAGCGCGGCGCTTATAGCCGAACCTATCGCGGTACCGTCCTTCATCATGCCTATCTGTACCCTGTCCAGGTTCTCCTCAAGCCAATTATGGTCGAGTGTAAGAGGACAGACCGTGTACGCCAGGCCCGCGAAAGCGACCAGGCCTATCCTGTCGTTCGGCCTTCTCTGCACAAAAGAATCAACTACCTTTTTGACCACTTCAAGCCGGTCAACCCGGCGCTTGTTGATCTCGAAATCCATAGCGCGCATACTCGTTGAGGTATCCACCGCCAGCACGATATCGATACCTTCCACGTATATATGTGTCTCTTCCAGTATGGTTTGGGGCCGGGAACCGGCGGCTAGCACAAGTATTATGGCCAGGAGTCTGAGATGCCGGACCTTAGCGCTTAATCTGCTCCTCAGCGTGGGCTTTATCCCGCCGATCACCGTGTTGTTGGAGAACCTGATAAAGCTCCTTTTCCCGGAACGCATATGGTCAAGCACCAGATACAGGGCTATGACCGGGGGTATGGATAAAAGGACAAGGGGAGAAGCCAGACGCATCATGCCGTTCCCCTTTCTTCTTCCTCACCCTTTTTTGTCTGGTCCACAAGGTCCATGGCTGACTTGAAACTGTCTATTATATCGATAGGCCTAGGGGCGAATTTCGCGAACTTTACCATATCACAATGCGAAAGGAACTCCTTTAGAAGACGCTTGTGTTCCGGGAACAGGTCATCCGTATTTTTCAAGAATGAAAGGAACTCTTCCGTTGTCATTTCAGGGGCCTTGTACGAGAAACGCGCCTCCAGGTACCGCCTTATTATATCGGATAACTCGGTATAATATTCGTCCACGAATCCCTTCGATGGAAGCTCCTTTGCTTTCAGTTCCTCCAGCCTCTTATACGCTCTCTCATGCGGAGGCATGATATTGTCCAAACTGGCCTCACGCAATACGACCCGGAAGCGCCTTATTGCTGCGCGTAGCGCCAATGCCGCGAGTACTGATACAACGAGCAATACCGATACAAGAAGAAAATAGTTCCTGAACACGATAAGTCCCTTGATATCCCGTATATCCTTGCTGTCCGGCAGTAGTGTGGTCTGGACATCAATATCCAGACCGGCGGATGAGGTCTCATTCCACTTGTCAGCACCCTTTGCCCGGTATCTTACTTTTACGGAAGGGATATGGTACTTACCCGCGGCAAAGCTCCTGAGCACATAAACATATCCGGGGACTTTGCCCCATAAAGGACCTTCTTTTTCCGGATATGCCCTTACGAGCTCCATACCTTCCGGCATACCAATCTTCTCGGGGAATTCCACATCCATCTTTTTCCCTCCGGGAAAGAAGACCTCGAGCCTGACATCGTCCCCGATGAATATATCCTCTTTCGAGAGCCTGACATCAAGATCCGTACCGGTCTTCCCCTGGCAAAAAGATATCCCGCAGCATAAAACGACCAACAGGCTCATGACCCCGCGTATAATGGCTTTACTACTCAGGCTTCCTATTTTTATCACGCTTACATACCTCTTTTATCGTCTGATAAACCGTTTTTCACGTGTCCTGAAAAACCTTATCAAAGGCTCAACATACGACCTGTCCGTGGACAACTCTATGTGGTCCACGTTCACCGACCTGAAAAGCCGGCGCGCGCGCTCCCTTATCTCACGGTTCTCCCTGCGGAACATATCCCTGACAGCGGGCGAAGACGTGTCTACGACCGCCCTTAGTCCGGTTTCGGCGTCCCGGAGCTCCAACAAGCCCGCGTTCGTAAGCTCGGCTTCCGACGGGTCTTCTACCGTAACGGCTATTACATCATGTTTTTTATTGGTTATCGAAAGTGTTTTCCGGAAATCATCTGAGTAGAAATCAGACACAAGAAAGACTATCGCCCGCCGGTGAGCCACTTTATTAAGATGGTTCAGGACCTTGTTTATATCGGTATGGGTCCCTGCTGGTCTATTATGCAATGCCTCCCTTATCACACGAAGCACGTGTTTCATTCCCTTACGGGGCGGCACGAACTTTTCGACCCTGTCCGTGAACGTGAGCATACCTACCTTGTCGTTGTTCTTTATGGCGGAGAATGCTATGACCGAACAAAGTTCCGCGGCAAGCTCACTTTTCATGCGTCCCCTTGTCCCGAACCGGCAGGACATGGACACATCAAGAAGGATCATTATGGTAAGTTCCCTCTCCTCCACGAATTTCTTGATATAAGGATGCCCCATGCGCGCCGTGACGTTCCAGTCTATTGAACGTATCTCGTCTCCCGGAGTGTATTCCCTGACCTCGTCGAACTCCATCCCCACGCCCTTGAACACACTCTGGTACTGACCAGCGAACACATCCGTTACTTTTCTCGAGGTAGTTATCTGTATCCGTCTTATCTTGCGTATGGTCTCTTTAGGTATCATAATGAGCTCCCCGCGCAAAAATGATCACTTTATGGTCCGATACGCGGACCGTTATGGTACTTCTATCTCGTCGAATATCTTTTTTACTATGTCTTCCGCGGTCTTGTCTTCCGCTTCGGCCTCATAACTCGGTATGACCCTGTGGCGCAGGACATCCGGCCCTATCGACTTAACATCCTGTGGGGTCACATATCCCCTGCGCTGCACGAAAGCGTAAGCTTTTGCCGCTATAGCCAGGTTTATACTGGCTCTCGGCGAAGCACCGTAATCGATCAGTCCCTCAAGGTCCTTGATCCCGTATTCGCCCGGGGTACGGGTAGCGAAGACTATATCAACGATGTATCTTTCTATTTTTTCGTCCATATATATCTCATTCACTACCTTTCTGGCCTCAAGTATCCTTTCCGGCGATACTACGGGCTTTACGTCTATATGCCTGTCCGTGTTGGCCATCCGTTTGAGTATCTTATGCTCCTCCTCTTTGGAGGGGTAGCCGATATTTATCTTCAGCATGAACCTGTCTACCTGGGCCTCGGGCAAGGGATATGTACCCTCCTGCTCTATCGGGTTCTGTGTGGCCAGCACCAGGAAAGGTTCTTCAAGTTTGTACGTGTTCTCACCTATGGTCACCTGCTTTTCCTGCATAGCTTCCAGAAGTGCGCTTTGGACTTTCGCGGGCGCCCTGTTTATCTCATCGGCAAGTATTATGTTAGAGAATATAGGGCCTTTTTTAGTGGTGAAAGTACCGTCCTTGGGACTATAGACCAATGTACCGATAAGGTCCGCGGGCAAAAGGTCCGGCGTGAATTGGAGTCTCTGGAACTTTGTGCTTATGGCGGAGGACAGCACCCTCACCGAGAGGGTCTTGGCCAGTCCAGGGACCCCTTCTATCAATACATGGCCGTTGGCGAGAAGCCCGACCATTAACCTCTGTATGAGGTAATCCTGTCCGACTATCACTTTACGTATCTCGGCAAGTAGTTCATCAACAAAAAGACTTTCATTCTGTACTTTTTCGTTTATTGCTGTTATGCCCTGGGACATCTCAACCTCCTTGCTTATATTTTTACAGTATAATATTGATACTATACAACAAATAAAAACCTTTTTCAAGAAGACGTGTTAACGACTATTTTTATTTACGTTAATATTATTGAGAGAAGAAGTTACGGACTTCAGAGGCATCCCGTACCAGCCGGCAACCGGGTATGCCGTTAAGGAACCTCGACCCATAAGGCCGGGTAAGTATCCTCGGATCCAACACGACCACTACACCACGATCACTCTCCGACCTTATCAACCGTCCAAAGCCTTGCTTGAACATCATTACAGCCCTGGGGACCTGATAAGCGTAAAAAGGGTCCTGCCCTTCCTGCCTGATACGATCCATCCGGGCAAGAGCGACAGGCTCATTAGGAACGGGGAACGGCAAACGGGTCAGGACGACACATTCCAACGCTCTTCCGGGGACATCCACCCCTTGCCAGAAAGTCGAAGTTCCCATCAAGATCGAGTCCCTTACCTGCTTGAACACGTCGAGCAATACATATCGCGGCAGTTCGCCTTGTTTAAGTATCTTTACGTCCTCCCTCTCCTCCCTTATGGCGCCTGAAATCTGGTTCAGCATTTCATAACTCGTAAAGAGTACGAACATCCTCCCCTTCAATATGTCATAGATCTCCAGGACATGGTCCTTGACCTGTTCCCGAAATTTTCCGGCGGCGTCATTCGGGTCACTGATATTCCGCGGAACATATAAAAGCACCTGGTTCTCGTGGTCGAACGGGGAGTTCAATACAAGTTCCGCCGCGTCGCTTATCCCCAATCTTGAGCGGATAAACCCGAAATCGGCCTTTCCGTGACCATCCGGGCTCGTAAGTGTTGCTGATGTAAGGACCACGGGCGCTACCCTGCTAAAAAAAGCCCTTTCCATCTCTTCGCCCACATCGATCGGAGCACTTCTGAAAAAAACCTCTATAACGCCTTTTTTTTCGCGTGTTTCGGCCCAATACACATGTCTTATGTCCTCCTGGCCCGTTATGAACACCATATCCGTGGCCAGTCCGGCGCACTCCGCGCTGAGCGCGCTCGCCCTTTCAGGCATTTCTTCCAGAAAAGATATCCTGGCGCTATCCCTCCCATAAAATATCATGTCACAGGCCCGCCTTAATCCGTCGGCAAGGTCGACAAGACCGTCACGTAACTCACTAACGCTGAACATCTCAGGAGAGAACGAATATGGCCCGCTTCCCCTGCCGGTGAACATGCCGGCCGCGTGCGCGAAGAAACGTTCCGCGTATTTTTCCGTCATGGCCAGGCCCTCTTCAAGCTCCGTCACGTTCTCGAAAGAGTCTTTTAATATCCCCTTGCCTTCCTTGATGAAGTTCTTTATCTCCTTGAATAACCGTTCTGCGGTAACGCTTCCGGTACTGTGTGAAAAATGTGATGTGGCTACATCTTCCAGCATATGGGCCTCATCAAAGACCAGGGCATCATATTCGGGAAGTATCCTGCCGGACGCGGCATCATCGGAAAAGACCAGGGCGTGATTAGCCACCAGTATATGGGAATTCTCCTGCTCTATCCTGGCTTTTCGATAAGAACAGGAATCAGCGAACTGGCAGGCCCTCTGATGGCAGAGGCCGGACACCCGGCAAAATTCCGCCCAGACAGATGTGGTCGGCTGAAAGTCCAGGTCAGTTACCAGGCCGGAACGGGTATGTCTGGCCCACTCGATTATTCTTTCGGCTTCCTCCCTCTTTTTTCTGGACCTTGAGAACCTTGAACCGTCATATCCCTGGACTCTTCTGGCGCAGACATAGTTCTCTGATCCCATACATAAAGCGTACCGCAGGCGATCATTTATCGTATCCCTGAGAAAAGGCAGGTCTTTGACATATAACTGTGCCTGCAAGGCCTTCGTATATGTAGACACCACTACTTTTTTATTCTCACGTACGGCCCACTCCGTAAAAGGCACAAGATATGCCAGGCTCTTCCCGACCCCGGTACCAGCTTCCACTATCAGGTTATTCCCGAGCGATATCGCCTCTTCTATGGCGGACGCCATTTCCAGCTGTTGAGGCCTTAACTGGTAATTCTTCAAGGATCCGGACAGGGACCCTTTTTCGGAAAATACGGATTCACTATAATTCATTGGTTTCTTTCAGCAAGACATACGGAACATGTTCCAAAATATTAATGGGCCGATGATAACACTTTCCGGGATACGGTTCAGGGGCGTTTGACGGCTCAATATACGATCGTCCCCGGGGTGTTCTTCCATTCCACCAGTATAGCCATGCATTCTTCCCGCATGAAACCCGGTTCGATACGGACGGGTGAAAGACCTTTTTCCTTCATGTGCATCGACGATATACACAATTCATTGAAACCCAGCTTCTTCACGTCCTCTATGTCTGTCCCATAAACAAGGCGTTCTATCCTGGCCCAGTGTATGGCCGCGAAACACATTGGACATGGTTCGGTCGTGGAATATATGACACATCCGGACAGGTCGTGGCTACCTATTTCCCCGGCGGCCAGGGATATCGCGTTGATCTCGGCGTGCCGTGTAGGGTCTTTTTGCTCAAGTACGGAGTTATGCGCGGAAGCTATGATCTTCCCGTCCTTTACCAGTACCGCGCCGAAAGGCCCGCCACTGCCACCTCTTATCCCATTAAGCGCTTCCTGTATCGCCACATTCATGGCTTTGTGGTCATCCACTTCGTTCCTTCTCATTTCTCCAGTTTGCTCCTTATATCCTTAAGCACTTTATCTATCCTGTCTATTCTCCACTCAAGGGACGACAATATCCAGAACTGGAAATGGTTGAGCCTCATATAAGATTCCAGGAAGTATACGAGCTTTAGCGACAAGAGCAATATGCCAAGCTCTATCATGAAAAAACGTATCTTGCCGCCGTACAATATCGATAGGGCGAATATCACGAGTACAAGGGTTATGAATATTACGTTTATCAGGCGGGCCCGGTCCGAAGGAACGCCCCCGATCTTTCCTATTATCTTCCTTACGTTCTCTTTCTCCTGCTCAAAACTGCGTATAGCGTCTTCCAGCTCCGTTTCCTGGTCCGTCTTGCTGTAATGTTCTTTCATGATGTCCTTCCATTCCTTATTTTGTTTTTTTCTCGGTCGTGGACACGTCGTGTTTCTTATCGTTCTCGGTGGCCACAAGGACAGTGGCCGCGGCCCCCGCCCCGGCCAGGAACCAGAGCGGAGCGCATCCCGCGCTTGTCATGACATATGAAATAAGGACCAAACCTCCCACGAATATCCTTGCTCTCGTCACCATTATCCCCTTTCTCAGTCCTTCCCCGTATCGTCGAGGTCATAGGAAGTATTTATCCCGAATCTTTCGCAAAGTGCGCTTATCTCGTTCTTGAGCCCTACCGGATCCCCCAGCCCCATGCTATCCCGGCTTATGAGGTAATATATCCTGCGAAAAGCCCATTGCCTGGCGATATCCTTATCCCCCGGGGAAGCGTCTTTCAACGATTTGGCGAAAATGAACTCTTTCGTCGCGCCTTTTATCTCTCCCAGTAGCTGCATGGAAAATATGTCCTCTTCCCCGTAGCGGCCATATATGGCGAACGGCTTTCCCATGTAAAAATCAGTAAGATATTTCGGGAAGATCTCATCTTGACGCAGGCCGTTGGACCTATAACGTACGTTTATCAGCAGCGGGTCCTTGATCTCCCTGTAGAACCCCACAAAAGCCGTGTCAATGTCGGCGTTCGACGACGCGAATCCGCTCCAGGCCCTGTTCTGGTAAGATATGAACTCCAGAAGATATCGATTGACCCGGCTGCCGCCGCCGAAACAGAAAATCGGTCTTTTCATATCGTTAGACCGCGTTATCTCCTGTATGATATTACGCGAATCGACAAGACCTGTCGTGGGTCGTCCGTCGCTTATAAGTATAACATATGATGGAACGGACCGCATTGGTTCCTGTGTAATATCCAGAAGGGCCCTTTCCACATTGGTCTGCCCGGTGGATTCCAGGTCCCTTATGAACGACCTGGCGCTTTCGACCGTCCTTTCCGTACACCTTAACGGGGTCTCACTGAACTTTATCACGTTGCCCTTGAACGATAATATGTTGAACGTATCTCCCGGATTGAATATCTGGATAGCGTTCCATAGCCCTTTTTTTATCTCCGCTAGTTTCTGCTCGGTTATGCTCTTCGAAGAATCAACAAGGAAAAGCACTTCTTTTGGCATGACCTGCAGGTCCCCTGTCCTTTTTACGTTTATAAGAACGCGGAAAAAATTCTCTCCCGTACCCGGGTCATGATACGTCTTGAGGTCAACGTCAAGATACGGGCTTATGTCCCCGTAATCCCCTATACGCGACGGCCCCTTGCTGGCGGACACTTCTTTGGATACAGGATCGGGAGAGGTCTTTAGCAGTGGCTCCGGCAATGGTGTGGACATGCCTTTCCCCGGGGGAGAAATGCTTGAGATCTCCGATGATCTGAGCTCACCTGGGACCCCGTCTTCCCCTGCCGGGGCTTTTACCATGCCTCCTGAGACAAATTCACCGGCAATATGTCTTCTTTCCGATGTTATGCGTCTACTGGACTTCTTGGCCTCGGCCTTTATCACGTCCGGCAATTCCATCTTTCTGCTCAAACTTCCCGACACATCCTCCCTGTCGGCCGCCTTCATTTCATGCTTTTTCTTTTCTATGGCCTCACCCTCCAACTTCGCCACTGGCATGACCTTCTCGAACAGTACTTCATCGATACCTGTTGTCTCATGCGACATCTTAATGGCAGGCTGGGTATCATCTTCTTCCCGCGCTATGGAAATATCCCCGGCGCGGCCCTCCAATCCGCGGATACGGAAAAGTTTCTGCGACGCGATGATCGCGTGTTTAACCCCGGCAAGTCTTATATACGGGCTTACCGCCACGAATATGACGTGCAGCAGTATGGACGCTATCAAGGCAAGATAAAGGGTCCTAGTTCTTCTTGTCATCTATCTCTTCTATTCTCTTCTTTGCGTTGGAGGAAAAAGAGCTGTCCGGATATCTACCTATCAGCTCCTTCAGCACTTTCACCGCCTCTACCTCGTCACCCGCTTCATAAAAAGCTTCCCCTGCCCGGAACAAGGCTTCCGAGCATAGTCCCTTATCTTCGTACAATATGGCCACCATCATGTAGTTTTTCGCGGCTTCCCTGTTATCCTTCTTAGCGGCGTATATCCTTCCCATTTCGAACCGTACGAGCGCCCCGGTCTTGTTGTCCCTGTCCGATGTAAGGGCTTTCTCGAGCTCTACAATGGCCTTGTCCATTTCCCCCTTATTGTACAGGGCCTTACCCATGCCGAGATAAGCTCGCCCGGCATATGGCGTACCTTCACCTTTTTCGGATATATCCTTATATAGCTTGAACGCCTTGTCATTCTCCCCGGAACACAGGAATACCTGGGCCCTTAGGTAAGCTATACCCGTATCGGAGGCCCGTCCCGGATATTCTTCTACGAGCCTGTCCAGGGCCGTCATGGCCTTTTCCCGATCACATTCTTCGGCGTAAAATTCCGCCACCCACTGGTATATGCCTTCAGGCATCCTGTACGCGGTCCGGGTGGAGATCAGCCCATAATACACGTCTGCCGCCCCGGCATGGTCACCTTCCTGGAAAAGGGAATACGCCTTTGCTTCGGCGGCCTTGTCCGCCAGGTCGGATGTATCCTTTATCGTATCGAAATTCTCTACCGACAGGGCCCATTCCTTCTTTGCTTGATACGCTTTCCCCATAGCGTACATGACCGCGTCGCCGACCCGGGTATCGGGATACTCCGCCAGGAGCCCCTTGTAACACTCTATGCTCTTGTCATATTCCTGGGCACCTAGATACGCTTTGCCCATCTGGTAAAGCACGTTCTCCCGGAGAGGACTGTCCTTGTACCTGTTCAAAAAATCCTCACAATCCCGCGCGGCGTCATTAAAAAGCTCGAGGGAGATCTTCTCTTCCACCGATCTCAATATAGCCACAGGCGCTCTTTCTTCCGATGGGTCGTTCTTGGCGAAAAGATCCAGGTATTTCGTGGCTTTTTCATGGTCATTGAGCTCGGAAGATAACCACCCGGCCTCATAAAGCGCGTCGCCATAATACCTGCTGGATGGATATCCCGATAACACTTTCTCGAAACTCGAGAGAGCTTCTTTCTTGTCCCCTTTCCGGGTAAGGATCTTACCCTTGAGATACAATGCCTCACTCAAGTCCTCATCCCCTGTCCCAGGAAAACTCCCGACCTTCAACAGGGCTTCCGGGTCTTTATCCATGCGATAAAGGACCCATGCCAGATCTAGCGTAGATCTTTTGCCGGACACGGTCTCGGGATATTCCTTTTCGTTCTTCGAGAAAAAACGCGCCGCCTCCACGTACCTGTCATCGTTGAAACAGCTCACGCCAGCCGCGTAGATCATTTTTGAGCGGATGTCCCTGTCTGAAACCCTGTCAAGGGCGCCATCAACGAACGCCGCTGTCTCAGCCCCATTACCTTCCCGGCTGATACAGGAAACCAAGCCCAAAGCCGCCCTGTCAAGGACCGTGGGCGGCATTTCCTCCCCCTCCATAAGTTCGTTATATATCTGTCCGGCCAGGGAAGTCTTGTCCATCGCGTAATACGCCCCGGCAGCGTAGAGTTTGGCCTGGTATTTAGACTCGCTTTCGGGAAAAAGTCCCGCTGCCGATAGATAAGCCTCCGCCTCTTTCCCGTATTCTTTCCTTCCGTCGTATATCCCTCCCAGGGACATGTATGCATATGGAGCATATTCACTGTCTCCGTACCTTGACACAAAACCTTCTAGGGCCGTCATGGCCTTTTCGGTCTTTCCCTGTTTATCATATCCGGACGCGAGATAGAACCTGGCGGACTCTTCGACATCATCCTCCTCTCCCGAAGATATGAGGCGTGAGAATACCCTTTCGGAATCCGCGTAATCCCCCTTCATGTAGTATGACTGCCCCTTACGCAGGACCATTTCCCTTGAGAACGCGCTCCCAGGGCTGGCGTTCAGGATCTCGTCACAATATGACAGGGTCTCGTCATATTGCCCGGACAGAAAATAGCTCTCTACGATCCTGTACTCGGCCAGATCCTTGTGGGCCGACCCCGGATATTCCGACAAGAACCCCTTATACCCTTCTATGGCCATATCATACATGCCCCGAGAGAAAAGACCGTTAGCGAAATCCAGTTCCTCCACCTCGTTCCCTGCCCTGTCGCCCGCGGCATAACCCGTGTATTGCGCCATGACCGGGAACAAAAAGATCGCGGCCACCAGATACAGTCGTCCTATTCTTCTCATTTCTTGTCCTTTTCACGTATAGTAGCGAAAGAAACGTTCCATATCCCGCTGGAAGCGCAAATGTCCAATACTTTTATGACGTCCTTATGAAGAGTGTCCCTGTCCGCCCTGATTATCACGGGCTGGTTCTTATAAAGCTCCGCCACCCGTACCAGCATGTCCCGGAGCGCGGCGTGGTCCAGCTCCCTCTGGTTAACGACTATCGTGCCATCCTGACGTATGTTTATTATTATTTCACCTGCCGTACGTTTCATATCCGTGGACTTTTCGGCGACCGGTACGGTGATGTTTATCTCACTCTCAAGCTGGTAAAATACCGACGCGGACATGAAAAAGATGAGAAGAAGGAATACGATATCTATGAGCGGAGCCATTTGTATCTGGGGGCCCGTCTGCTTTGCTTCCTTTACGGACGAAAGATCCATCTATGTCTCCTTTTCTGCCGTATCAGCGTTTAATGTTCTTCTTTACCAGAAGGTGGTACAGGTCTCCTGACACGTCTTCAAGCCGGGCTATGACCCCTTGGACCTTTCCCCTGAAAAAAGAATAAAAGATCATCGACGGTATCGCTATCATAAGTCCCGCGGCTGTGGTAACCATAGCTTTTGATATCCCGCTGGCAAGTAGTATGGGTTTAACTGACCCGGTCTGGAACGCGATAACATTGAAAGCCTGTATCATACCTATGACCGTACCCAGGAGGCCCACCATGGGAGCTATAGACGCTATATCTGCCAGGTAACTTATCTTCTGCCACAGGTCTTCCACGGCCCGCCGGCCCGCGTCCTGTATGGCCTCTTTTATTATAGGCTCTTCCTTTCCTACACGGGTAAGTCCCGCCAGAAGCACATCCGATATAAGGTTGTTATTATTCTCGCATATCATCTTTGCCTCCTGGAACCCGCTCCTTTCGATGACCGATACGGTCTTCTCGAAAAATGTGTCCGGGATAAGTTTTTCTTTCTTGATCATTACCGTGTAATATATGATGAGCCCGACCGCGGCTATCGATAAAAATCCCAGCACCACCATCACCCATCCCCCGGACTGGATTATCTGCCACAAGGTCATCCCGTTCTCCGCGTCGGACGCGTCGGGGATATATTGCGAGACGGCTCCCTGGGCTGTTGCTTCCATTGTCATTATTACGTTCATTAAGCAGAAAAATACGGCGGTTCTCTTACGGATATTCATCCCCTGACCTCCTGTTTGATCTTTGGCGGGATACATAACAAGGCAAAAAGACATATCATGGTCATGCAGTCCTTCCTGGTATATTTCATAGAATTATACATTTTTGTAAGGCTATGTGTAAAGGAATAACTGGCTCATGTATCATACGAAGATCACAGTGCCGGCGTCAAAAAGCGGCGCGCTATGGACCTCAAGGCTGATGACCCCGGCCCGGGAGAACATTTCCTTGATGCGGAGGCCGTCAGGGTGGGTCAGGAGGTCCCCCGCGATAAAGACCCTGCCGTCCGGGAGCGTTCCACTGGCGCCTCCGATCAGACCATACTTCTCTCCAGGCAGTTCTACCCCGCCCGCGGATACCAACCCGGCCGTAATGCCCCTTTTTTGGGCCTCAAGGTATATTCCTTTATCCGAAGTCACTATATGCCGGTCGTCAAGGACAAGAGTGGAACATCTCGCGTACCCCTGAGGTACATGTACGAAGTCCAACCCCGCTTCCAGGCCGAGTTCTTTTATTACCGGGTCCGTGTGTTCCAGGTTGTGGAACATGAACCTCCCTATCTTTACCGCGTTATATGAACATGTGCGGGGATACTTCCCGTCAGGCACCTTGCTCCCAGGGACCGTCCTTATCCCGTTACGCCTGAAAATATCCGTATATGTGTGGTCTATACCCGGGGCGTGTACAACAAGGTCTTCCCTTAACTTGAAAAAGAATATATCCGGGTGCCCGGATATTGAGGCATAGACCGTTTCCCTGCCAAATGCTTTTGACGAAGAGAACTCTACGGGGTCGACATCCGGCAGCCCGGCGGACATCCCGGAAATATAAACTCCCGGCATACGTTCGTCATATAGCGCTTTCATTCAACGCAGGCCTTTCATAAGTCCTTCCGGGAGCACAGCCGATGCCAGGTGTTCCCGGTCCAGACAACGTGTGCCGTTACGGCCCACAATGTTCATGGACCCTCTCGCTAAAGAGGGATCTTTTCTGAGCGTGACCCCTTTATCCGAGACAAGGCTTTTCAGCACAGCCGCGTTCTGGCCCATATATCCGTATAGATAAGGCTCATCCGACGGGTTGAAGCATAATTCGTGTATGTCGGGCATCTCCTTGAACGTGTATCTCAAGGCATATCCATATAGTAGACTTTCAGCCTTGGCCCTGAACGACTCATGGAACGGTCCAGCGACAAGCTCCGCCCCGGAAAGCAGGTCCTCTGAAGGGTGCAGGCCGCATCTTATCACTTTCATCCCGCTCGCCTCGAAAAAGAGAATAAGGTGCGCCGCCCGCATGACCGCCTCATCTTCGGGCAATGGGCAGTAAGAACCTTCCCTGAACAGCCTTTCCATCTCTGTACCTTTTATCACTACGGCCGGATATATACGGACTTCATCCGCCCCGGCCTTACGGGCATATACAGCGGAATGGTATTCTTCTTCCCTTCCGCTCTCGGGAAGTCCCAGCATCAATTGATGGGTAAGGCCAAGTCCCGCTTTTTTCACGATCTTTGAGGCGACTTCCGAATCATGCGCGGTATGGCCTCTCTGGCATGCCTTGAGGACCCTGTCCGACATTGACTGCACTCCAAGCTCCACGCGTATTACTCCCATGTTCCCGAGAAACGAGGTCTTTCCCTCATCTATATTGTCCGGGCGGGTGGAAACCCTTATGCCTTTTATCCTTCCGCTGTCCAAAAAACCCTTAACACTGACCAGGAGGTGTTCCTGCAGGTCTACCGGCAGAGCGGTGAACGTCCCACCGAAAAAACCTACCTCTATCCAGGCATCGCGTTCTCTTATCGTGGACAGGTATTTTTCCACTACGGCAGGTATATCAGGGACCTTTGTCTCTTCCTGACCCGATATCTTGTCCTGGTCACAAAAAATACACTTACACGGGCATCCCTTATGCGGGATAAAGAACGGGATCGTGTATCGTTTTTTCCGTCTATCGCTCGACATACTCAAGGATATCCTCGCCTATTTTGCCGAACAACTCACGCAGCTTTATCATTGGCAGTCCCAGGACATTGAAAAAGGACCCTTTTATGTCATCGAAAAGCATGGACCCTGCCCCTTCTATAGTGAACCCTCCGGCCTTATCATACGGGCCTAGTATATCGAAGAACATATCCGCATCCTTTTTATTCAATTTTACGGTGCGTATGGTGGTCCTTTCAACCCCTGACGCCATCTTACCGGTCGTAGTATCCATTACACACAGGCCGGTATACACATCCACGCGCCTGCCGGAGAAACCAAGGAGAAGTCTCTTGGCTTCCACCTTGTTCCCGGGTTTTCCGATAAGCCTGTCTCCACACACCACAAGTGTATCCGCCCCGATGACCACAGTACCGTGGGCCATACTCGAAGCTACGGCTTTTGTCTTCCTCTTTGCGTTCTCGATAACTATCTTTCTGACCCCGGATGCTTTCCCGGATATTTCCGGCACATGGCTCGGAACGACCCTACACCTGATACCGCACTCCGACAATATGTTCTTCCGCCGCTTCGAGGCGGATGCCAGGACTATTTTTCTCATTCTCCTCCAGTGATCATTGTTCTTTTATATACAGTTTCCGGCCATCCAGGGATAATGCCTCCAGGAACCCACGCAAAGCTTCCTTCCCCGGGGATATCCGGCCGTATCTTTTCATGACAAAGTCAATGTTCTTATACCGCCTGAGGTACCAGGTAATGTATTTGTACATGCGGCTCTTCGCCAGGGCGCTGTCATAATGTTCCAGGGACAGGAGGTAATGCTCGGCTATGATATTCTTCAGTTTCCTGAACCCGGGATCGGGTCTTTCCTCTTTACCGGATAGAACGCGCCTTATGTCATCGAATATCCATGGCTTTCCTAATGCCCCTCGCGCTACATATACCCCGTCGCACCCCGTCAATGATATGGTTTCCATCGCGCTCTGGGCCGAAAAGATGTTTCCACTCGCGAAAACCGGGATAGACACCGCCTCCTTGACCTCTTTCACAATATTGTGGTCGGCACCCCCCCGGTACATCTGCTCCCTGGTCCGTGGATGCACACATATGGCCCTGGCACCGGCTTCCTCCACCATACGCGCGACCTTAAGGTAGTTCATCTCTGATGGGCCCCATCCGCTCCTGATCTTCACCGTGACCGGGATGTTGACCGCGCCGACCACATGTCCCACCATTTTCGCCAGTTTTTCCGGCTCCTTAAGAAGCGCTGACCCTTTCCCCCCTTTTATGACCTTGCGCGCGGGACATCCTGCGTTTATATCTATCACGGGAAAGCCCTTCTCCTCGCACAATCTGGCCACATCCACCATTTTTGTTATATCCTGCCCGACAAGCTGGACCCCGATCGGCCTGTCTTCCGGCAGTATATCCAGCATCTTGAATGATTTTTTGTTCCGGTATACTATGCCGTTCACGTCTATCATCTCAGTAAAGGCGAATTTACAACCGTATTTGCGTGATATCAAACGGAAAGGTACATCCGTGATCCCGGACATGGGCGCCAATACGGCTTTTGCTTTTATCATCTCGCTGATAATGTTCTTTTTCACTCTTACCGGTCTTCCTTTTCGGCCCGTGGCCACGGATTCACAGACCCAGTTCCTTTTTCATCGCCCTGTTAATGTCTTCCCGGGCCTTACTGCTTATCCTCTTACCTTCCACTGGCGGCCCCTGTTCCTTTCGCTTTATGCGCGAATATAGCTCTTCGACAGACAGCCTGTTGGCGCCGTATACACGTGAGTGATTTATTATATAGTTGTCATTAGATACTACCGTAACGTTCCCGGTCGAAGAGTGTCTCCTGATCATCTCGATCACCTTATCGTCGCCTTTGCCCGTGGACGAAAAGACAGAAACCCCTCCGCTGGACATGTTCATCCGGTCAAGGTATCTGTACCGGTCATCCCCGTCAAAGACCACTTTCACCTGATGGATATCGCCCCTTGACCCCGCGAATTCACGACTAAGCCTGACAACAGCGTTCCTCGCCCCTTCCAGGTCTTTTTCGGCCATACGGCGCGTTGCATGTAAGGCATGTATCACGTTATAACCGTCAACCACCAGGGTGTTCTTCTTCTTCACTTTTCTTTTTCTCCATCCCTTACGATATCTATACGCATCTTCCGTATCACGTTCCCGAAAACATCGTTGATGATCTCACGGCGCACATAATAGTATATATGTTTGCCCTGTTTCCGGTAATCGACCAGGTCGCAGTTCTTAAGTATATGAAGGTGGTGTGATATGGTAGGCTGGGATATATTGAACTCGGCACATATATCATTTACGCTCTTCTCGTCCGCCCCCAGCATATCCAGTATCTCCTGCCTGGTCTTATCCGCAAGCGCTTTGAATATCTTCACGAGATCATATTCCGTCATATCCACGCCCCTTTTCGAAGTACATCACTTGATCGCTATCCTGACTATAAGATCCCCCTTGTGCCTGCAACACGGACATTCCTTCCCCTGTCCCCGTAGCCTCATCTTCTGTCCCGCCTTTGTCCCCGGAGGTATGGATAATGTTATGTTCTTTCCGCTGGACATCTTGAATTTCGCCTCCCCGCCTTTTTTGGCCAGGTCCGACGGTATCGGAAGGTCCGCCATAACATCACTGTCGAACTCCTCCCTGCCGCCGGAAAACCCCCGGGCATTCGCCGCGCCACCGCCTGAGTAGAAGAACGTCCTTGTCTGTCCGCCGCGACGCCGAGACCCGGAAGAGAATATATCCCCGAAAATATCACTGAAAATGGAATCCGACGAAAAACCGCCTCCCTGCGAAAAATGCCTGGAAAATTCGGAGAAATCAAACCCCTGTGAAGAGGAAAAATTTCCCGTATAGGCACCCATTTTCCTGAGCTGGTCGTATTCTTTCCGCCGTTTAGGATCCCCCAACGCGTAATATGCTTCTGAAATGCTTTTGAACCTCTCCTCAGCCTGCTTATCACCCGGGTTCTTGTCTGGATGGTATTTCAGCGCGAGTTTCCTGTACACCTTTTTTATCTCGGCGTCACTCGCCTTCTCGTCCACCCCAAGCACTTTGTAATAATCTTCTGAGCTCATGCAACGTCTCCTTTATGAAGCGTTCTCCCTCTTATGTTCGAAAGTGAACACCGCTCTTTTCACATCGTACCCTATATGCAATTCGTCGCCGTCCTTTATGTTCCCGCTCAACATCTCGAGCGCTATTCTATCCTGTATCTCTCTTTGTATCAACCGTTTTAACGGACGTGCCCCGTTATCCGGGTCATACCCGCGTAACGCCAGTTCTTTTTTTGCCTCCAGATCGAAGAACGCCTTAATGTCCCTTCCAGCCAACCGCTGGACCACTGTATGTAGCTCGAGATCCACGATATTAAGTATGTCCTCTTCCGAAAGTTTATTGAAGATCACCACCTCGTCCAGACGGTTAAGGAATTCCGGTCTGAAATGCTTCTTGAGCTGTTCCATGACCGACCTTTCAATATCCGCCTGGGAGTTGCTTTTATCGGAATAATACTGCCATCCTATATTGGACGTCATTATGATGATAGCGTTCTTGAAATCCACCAAATGGCCTTGATTATCGGTCAATCTGCCGTCATCCAGTATCTGCAACAAGACATTGAAAACATCATGATGGGCCTTTTCTATCTCATCCAGGAGAATAACACAATATGGACGTCTTCTGACCTTTTCCGTCAGCTGTCCGCCTTCCTCGTACCCCACATATCCCGGAGGCGCCCCAATAAGCCGTGAGACCGAATGCTTTTCCATATATTCCGACATATCTATCCTTATCATAGCCTCGGTATCGTTGAAAAGGAACCATGCCAGTGTCCTGGCCATATGTGTTTTTCCTACCCCCGTAGGCCCCAGGAAGATGAAGGACCCTATGGGCTTGTCGGGATCGGCCAACCCGCTCCTGGAACGCCTCACAGCGTTGGATATCCTGTTTACAGCGTCGTCCTGGCCTATGATCCTTTCTTTCAGGGCATCTTCCATATGTACGAGCTTTTCCACCTCTGATTCCAGGAGCTTGGAGACCGGTATGCCCGTCCACTGAGCGACCACCCGGGCTATATCCTCGCCATCCACTTCCTCCTTTAGCATAATATTATCTTTCTGTACTTTCGCCAAGGTCTCCGTCTCGTCCTTGAGTTCTTTTTCAAGGGTTACAAGTGTCCCGTACCTTATTTCGGACACTTTTGCCAGGTTGTTCTCTTTTTCCGCGGCGGACTCCTGCGCTTTTGCCAGATCTATCTGTTCTTTTACCCTCCTTATCCGGCTGATGCTCTCCTTTTCTTTCTCCCAGTGTTTTTTCTTGATAGCCAGATCATCTCTGAGCCGGGTAAGTTCGTTATTAACGGCGTCTATCTTGTTCTGCCCACCGGAGCTTTTTTTCTCTTTTTTGAGCGCCTGAGCCTCTATCTCAAGCTGCATTATCCGGCGTTGTATCTGGTCTATTTCCGTAGGAACGCTATCGATCTCTATGCGGAGCTTGGACGCGGCCTCGTCCACCAGGTCTATCGCTTTATCCGGCAGGAACCTCGATGTTATATACCTGTCGGAAAGCTTAGCGGCCGCTACGATCGCCGAATCGGCTATTCGTACACCATGGTGGACCTCATATTTCTCCTTCAGCCCGCGCAATATCGCTATCGTATTATCTACTGACGGTTCTCCGATGAATATCTGCTGGAACCTTCGCTCGAGGGCCTTATCTTTCTCCACATACTTCCTGTATTCATCAAGCGTTGTGGCCCCTATACACCTGAGTTCTCCACGCGCCAGGGCGGGTTTAAGCATATTCGACGCGTCCATAGCCCCTTCGGCCCCACCGGCACCCACCAGCGTATGCAGTTCATCAATGAAAAGAATGACCTCTCCCTCTTTCCTTTTTATCTCGCTCAAGACCGCTTTTAGCCTGTCTTCGAACTCTCCCCGGAACTTTGCCCCCGCTATCAAAGCGCCTAGGTCAAGCGCGATTATCCTTTTATCCCTGAGCTTGGTCGGCACATCCCCGGAGGATATCCTGCTGGCAAGACCCTCTACCACGGCCGTCTTGCCGGTACCGGGGTCACCTATAAGAACAGGGTTGTTCTTGGTCCTGCGTGAAAGAACATGTATCATACGGCGTATTTCCTCGTCCCTTCCTATGACCGGGTCAAGTTTCCCGAGATCGGCAAGTTCTACCAGGTCCCGGCCATATTTTTCCAGGGCCTGGTATTTACCTTCAGGGTCCTCATCATTCACCGTATGCCCACCTCTTATCGACTCGAGGGTCCTGAGTACATTATCCCGTGTGATATGGAATGATGCCAACAGGCCAGAGATACCCGATGGCGCGTTTTCCACAATGGCCAGGAGCAAATGCTCCACGCTTACATAGGCGTCCTTCATTTTTCCAGCTTCTTTCTCCGCTGAAGAAATCACCTCATTCATCTCCCTTGAAAAATACGGTTGGGAAGCGGCTCCACTTATACGTGGTTTACCCGCTAGGAGACTGTCCAGCTCTTTCCTTATGTTATATGGATCGCTCCCTATCTTACTTATAACGCTAACACAGGTCCCTGTATCATCGCTCAAAAGCGCGTATAATAGATGCTCCGGACCTACTTCCTGGTGTCCTCTTTCGACCGCTTCATTCAGCGCACCCCTGAGCGCTTCCTGGGCTTTTACCGTGAATTTATCCGTTTTCATATATATCTTCCCCTTTCTAGAATATATAGACATATTTACATCTATCTATATGATACATCAAAAAACGCTTTTTGTCAATACGATCTCGAAAATATCAGGAAAGAGGTCTTTAGTGGTTCTTGCTGAAGCAATCCCTCATGAACACTTTTACTATACGATCATTGACCATGGAAATGCTGTCATTCTGGCCCATCTCTTTGGAGGTAACGGTGGCCTTGATACGTCTTGACCACAGTTCCTTCCCAGAAGGACCGTCCCATACGGTAAAAACCGCCGTCATGCGCGCGTAGTTCTCGTTAGTTACCATATCCAGGACGATAGGACCTATACCGGCAATATTATCAACCGGGTCCTTGTCGGTCCAGAACATCTCATCTATCGAGCTTTCTATCACGATATCGGCAGATGCCTTGTCTTCAATGACCTTGAAGTTTATGGTCATCCTGGTGGTTAAAGCGTTCTCCAATGTCCTTTTCAGGTTTTTCTCGTCCGCTATACTGGTCGCGGTCAGGTCTTTTATATCATCAACGTATACCTTGACCTGATCTTTTTCGGTCAACACATTATACAAGTTCCCAACCGCCCTTCGCGCCAAAGCTTCTCCGGTCATACATGTAAGCATGAACATGGCAGAAACCGCTATTGCAAAGGACCTCATCATCATATCACCTCCGCTTACGGTTAGGGCTTTTCTCTTCTTTTTTTTCCTTACGTTTTTTCGCCTTCTTCCCAGCGGAACCTGTGGAACCGGAAGTTTTAGCGAACTTCCTGTTATAATCAGTAAGTTTCTTATTTACAAGATAGAATATGCTGCCGCGTGAATATTTACCGTCCTTGTCCTTTTTTCCGGCCGGTTTCCCGGTAAGTATCTCTATCCCCTCCTCTACGGTCGCCACCGCCCAGATATTGAACCTGCCCTTCTTTACGGCGTCCACCACCTCATCTTTCAGCATCAGGTGTTTTACGTTGGATTCCGGGATTATCACACCCGGGCCGTCTTTCAGGCCCTTTAATTTACACACATGGTAGAACCCTTCTATCTTCTCGTTTATCCCTCCGACCGGCTGTATGAAGCCATGCTGGTTCATGGAACCTGTAACGGCTATGCTCTGCTTTATCGGCACTCCCGACAGGGATGACAGGATGCAATACGCCTCGGTACTGGACGCGGAATCCCCGTCCACTCCATCATAATTCTGCTCAAAACATATACTGGCGCTTAACGTAAGCGGTGCATCTTGCGCGAATTTTTCACCCAGGTACCCGCTAAGTATCAACACTCCCTTAGAATGTATGCTCCCGCCCATTTTCACCTGACGCTCTATATCTACCACGCCGGATTTACCCATATATGTACTAACCGTTATCCTGGACGGTTTCCCGAACATATACTCACCCATATCATATACAGCAAGACCGTTCACCTGCCCGACCACGGCTTTTTCGGTATCTATCATGATGATATTACGGTTTATAAGCTCTCCTATCTTCTCCTCTATAAGGTTGGAACGATACACTTTCTCATGGATCGCCTTCTCAACATGATGTGAATCCACGCATTTTGCGCCATCTTTTCCCGCCCAGTAATCGGCCTCTCTCAATATGTCCGCTATATCCAGGAACCTGGCGCTCAATTTTTCCTGGTCGCTGGTAAGTCTTGAACCATATTCGACTATCCTGGCTACCGCTTTCCTGTCAAAAGATCTTAGCCCCTCTTCTTCGCACCGCACCTTGATAAAAGCGGCGTATTTGTTTATCTTCTCGGCATCTCGCCCCATTTGCACGTCAAAATCCGCCTTGACCTTGAACATCTTCCTGAAATCCTCGTCGAACATGTACAAAAGCTGATATAGCCTGGAAGAGCCTATCATTATTATCTTAATGTCACATGGTATGGGTTTGGGTTTAAGGCTGGTAGTACTTATCAGGCGGAACTGCTCGTTTATGTCCTCGACCTTTATCTCGCTGTTCCTGATAACACGCTTTAGCGCGTCCCACGCCATGAAACTCGTGAGCACATCCATCGCCTGGAGTATCAAATATCCACCGTTAGCCTTATGCAGGGCCCCGGGAGCTATCATGGTAAAATCCGTTGTCATGGAACCGAACTGGGAAACATATTCTATTCGTCCCAGCAGGTTATAATAATTGGGGTTCGCCTCCAGTATCACCGGCGCCCCTTTCGAATGCCGGTGATCCACGAGCAGATTGACATCATATTGCTGGAAAACGTTCTTCTTGGACTGGCTCTTCCCCGGCACCCCCCCGAAAATCTGGAACTGGGAATCCTGTTCCTCTTCCTTGAAAATATCGATATGTTTTACGATATCCTCCTGTACATGGTTGAGATATTCGGTTATGTCCTCGAATTCACGATACTTGAACCTTAACTCATCCATCACGTGTTTCACGGCAAAAAGCGCGACCTCTCTCTCCAGGTCCTTTATCTGGCTCTTCGCCGCTTTTTCCATGGTCCTCACTTCGGCAAGCACCTGTTCAATCTTTATATGCAGCTCGTTCTTTTTCTTGTCGATCTTCTCTTTTTTCTTGTCCGTAAGCTGTTCAAACTCTTCGGTGCTCATCGCCCTTTCGCCCACCCGCGGGACCAGAATGACCCCGGTGGCGGATTGTTTCAACACGAATCCCTCCTCATAGGCGCCATTCTCTATCTCCTCGATCGTGGTATCCCGCCGCTTTTTATACTCCTTAAGGAGTTCCTGCTTCCGTGTCTCATAGTCTTCGCTCTCAAAAGCGCGCGGTATCTCCACTTTCAGCTCATCCACAAGTTCTTCCATGTCTTTCTTGAAGATTATCCCACGTCCCGCGGGCAATCGTATGGCTATCGGCTCATACTCGTTTATAAAATTATATATATATATCCAGTCATCCGGCGGGGCCTGTTTACCCGCTATATCGTTGACCGCTTTCTTTACAAGCGTATTCCGTCCTGTCCCGGTGGCTCCACAAACAAATATATTGTACCCTTTGGACCTTATATTAAGCCCGAAGTCCACCGAGTTAACCCCTCTCTCCTGGTGTACCGGCTCATGTTCAAAATCAAAATCTTCCGTGCTTTTGAACGGGAACTCGGACGGGTCACACATCTTCTTAAGGTCGCTCGACTTGAGTTTTCTCATGCCATTCTCTCCTTCATATGTTCTTTGGCCTGGCGGCGAATTCAATTAAAGTTTCATAAAAAAATCGAAGAACGGGTCCTCGGACCTTTTTGACATCTTTTTGTACCTGTAGCTCATGAGTGTTATGGTCACACCGGCAAAGATCAGGAGCAACGCCACAATAAGCGAAAGCAATGGAGGGTACAATGCTATCAATACGCCGCTCACCAGTATCAATATCCCTAATGCCATATCGCCCCTTCCCGGAATAAGTATATTCCATAAGTTAAAAATATCTTATTTTGCCGCCTATTACAAGTATACCCAAAGTTATTAAGTATGGAAGTGATATCTCAGGCCGGGAACATATTGAACGCGGCCACCCACAGCGGGATGGTCACCAGCGAAAGAACATGGGTATAGAACACGGTACCTGAAAGGAATTCGTTATCCGCGCCCGTAAAACTCCCTATGGCCACAAGGGACACCGCGGACGGCATCATACTTTCCAGGAGCAGAAAGAACTTCATGTCCCGCGGGAACCCGACCAGCATAAGTACCGGGAAGATGACAGCGGGCACTACCAACAGTTTGACCAGGCTGGCTACCAGCATTACCCGCTTCCTCTTCGGGGCAAACACCTTATAACGACACAGATAGAACCCCAAAAGGAGCATAGCTACAGGATATGACGCGGCCCCCAGCTTGAGAAGAGGATCGGCCACGATATCCGGGACCGCCCCCTTGCCGACCACCGCTACCCATATAAGAGAGAGGACCGTAGCCATCACTGGCGGGTTGAGTATGTTATGTATTTTTACTTTTCCGCCATTACCTCCGGAGAGGAAGACCGGTATCACGGACCATATTATGAGGTTGAACCCCTGTATGAACAGGAACGTGTATATAAGCAGTTTTTCCGACATCATGCCGGCAAAAGAGAATGTGATAAGGGTTATCGGGAGGTACCCGCAGTTCTGGAACCCGGTAACACATACGAATTCTCTCCACGGGACGCCCTTGCCCATGAACAATAGCGTTATCCTGCCTGAGACCATGCCCACGAAGCAGAACACTACGGACACCAAAGGAAATATCCACCACAGGGGGTATTCGGCAAAACTAAAATGAGATGTGGTCTTTGATATTATAAGCGCCGGAAAGAATATCCATATGAGGAGCAGGCTCATCCTGTCGGTGAAATTATCATCCACCAGCTTGAAAAAATACATGGCGTAACCCGTAAAAGCCAGCAGGAATATCTTGGTTATAGTGGACGCTACTACGCCAAATGAGATATCAAATTCCATCTAAAATTCACCTGTACTTGCGCTGTTAAGAACCGGGCTTACCTAGTAGCCGGAACATCTTCTTTTTGTAGGCCTCCACCCCGGGCTGATCGAAGGGGTTAACACCCAGCATATATCCGGAGACCGCTACCGCCTTTTCAAAAAAATAGAATAGTTGTCCGAGATAATAAGCGTTCTTTTCCGGCATGGCGATAGTAAGATTAGGTACGCCGCCTTCAAAATGCGCTTCGGCCGTGGCTTCATACGCTTTCCTGTTTATGAAACCCAGGTCCCTGCCTTCGAGATAATTCAGGCCGTCCAGGTCCTCATCGTCATGTGGTATGGCACATCCCGTGTTTTCCGTCTCTACGGTCAGGAATGTTTCGAAAATATTACGCTCCCCCTCTTGTATAAGCTGTCCCATTGAATGCAGATCAGTGGAGAAGTCACACGCGGCCGGGAATATACCGTGGCCGGACTTGCCCTCACTTTCGCCAAAAAGCTGCTTCCACCACTCCGAGACATAATGCAGATATGTATGGAAGGACGAAAGTATCTCTATTTTTTTTTCTCTGTCATAAAGCACTTTACGTATAACGGCATACCGGTAACTAAGGTTCCTGTCAATATCACATGTAGAGGTAATATCCGCCATGTCCGCGGCACCCTTGATCATTTTGCTGATATCTATCCCGGCGAAAGCCATGGGTAGAAGTCCTACCGGGGTCAGGACCGAGAACCTTCCGCCGACATCGTCCGGAATAACGAATGTCTTATACCCTTCTCTATCCGCCAGTTTCTTGAGAGCCCCTCTGGCCGAATCCGTGGTGCATACCACCCTGTCCCTCAGGCCTGAATGCCCGTATTTCTTCCGCAGGGCCTCCTGCAGGCACCTGAAGGCTATAGCGGGCTCTGTAGTGGTCCCGGATTTGGATATGACATTAATGGACACTTCCGCGTTCTCGAGCCTCTCCAGTATTTTCAGCAGATGTTCGCCCGAGATATTGTTCCCCGCGAACATGACGTTCTTCCATACACTGGATGGGGATAAAGCCCCGATAGCAGCCCTTGCCCCCAGATACGATCCACCTATACCAACGACGACCATTACACTGGAGATCTTTTTCAGCGCGCTCGCGGTCGTGACTATATCTTCAACAAGACATTCGGGAGTGTTTTTCGGCAGGTCCATCCACCCCAGGAAACCGTTCCCTGGACCGTTACGGCCCTCAAGCATTGAATGGGCTCTATCAAGAAGAGGGACGACTTTTTCCATGTCTTTCCCGGAAACCGCTCCTTCCAGAAAATGAGTATCAAGCACGAGCGTTCTTTCCATTATTCCCTCCTACCCGGAATGAAAGTTATTCTCCTTCTTTAAGCCTCCTGAACACATTATAGAACCCGGATAGCTTTGCCTCAAAATGAAGCGGTTGCACCGTATCTGAGTTCGTCACCTTAACGCGTTTAAGCTCATAGACATCCTCATTGGCCGTTGAAAGCCCCCGGTTGGTGGTGCAGGCACCTTTATACCCGGCCTTTTTCACCATGTCCTTTATGCCATCATTGAACCCGCCGGTCGGATAACAGAAGAAGTCAACCTCCCGCCCTGTCATCCTCTGGATATCGTCCTTAGCCCCATAGATCTCCTCTTTTAACTTAGCGTTATCCTTTATCGAGGGTAGATACACATTGTTGCGCGTATGCGCCCCGAAAGAGATATCGTTCCTCATCATGAGCCTTATCTGTTCCCAGGTCAAATAGCCTTCCCGTTTGTCCACATATCCGCTTATCATGAAAATAGTGGCTGGCATACCATATTGCGACAGGACCGGAAAAGCATATAGATAATTATCCTCGAAACCATCATCGAACGTGACCACTACCGTCCTGGGGACATATCTCTCCCCCTTGTTTATGTGTGCCACGAGATCCTTCAGGGATATTACGCTGTATCCTTTATCGCGAAGATACTGCATCTGTCTCGCGAAATTCTTAGGCGTCACGTTAAGGGTGCTGGCCTTATCCTTGCTCACAGAATGGTACATAAGTATCGGCGTGGTCCTACGGGGAGACATGTAGGCGAAATAGAATATCACGGCCAAAATAGCCGTAAAGACCGGTATAGCCACGAGAACTTTAGTTATTTTACGCATAAACCCCTCTTCTCGCGTCACGCGAATGTGAACATATCATGATATGCTTATAGCGTTGACCGGGCATTGTTCCGCGGCCCGTCCAGCGATATCCAGCATATCATCCTGAACATCCTCCACTAAAGCTACGGCCTTATCCCCTTCCATGCGAAAGACCTCCGGGGATATCCCGACACACAACCCGCAACCTATGCATATATCGTGATCGACCTTTGCCTTCATACCTTATCCTCTTTGTTCATTCTATCAGAAGCCCCTTACACTGTCCACGCATTACAACACCCCGCTACAGGTCCCATACCGACCAACTGCCCCCGCCAAGGGAAACTATCGTGACACATGCCCCGAAAAGAACAGCCCTGTATTCAAGGAGATTGCTCTGGAGAAAAACACCATATCCCAGGTCTATTTTCCAGAATTGGACCACCACTATGATAAGCAGCAATGTCGCCGCATAACGGGAAAAAATACCGAAAACCAGGAACATACCGGCGATGAGCTCAATGCCGCCCCACACCACGGCCACCATATACGCCTGCGAAAGCCCCAATCCCTCCACAAGTTTTACCGTGCCTTCCAATCCGACACCATCGAACATGCCAAAAAGTTTCTGCGCGCCGTGATAAAAGAAGATCACGCCCACTACCGATCTTAATACGAATAATGAAAAATTCAATAATGTCTCTTTTTTCATGAAAACCTCTCATATGTTATATCTTATAATTTTATTCCAAATCACACGAAAAGCAAATTCTTTAATGCGTGACCAATGCAGCAGATCCGGCAGAACAGTTGTCTTATATACATATGTCGATATTCCCGCATATGCTTATCAATATACTGTTCGATAGCGCCTGCCATATATGCGGCGCGCGCCTTTACCAGGAAAAGGACCCCGTGTGCTCAAAATGCCTTGCCACGCTCAACTCGTCCGCCTTCTTGCCGCCATTACACACACAACACACAGAATATGTATTGTCACGTTTTGCCTATAGGGGCATATCCGCTAAATATGTAAAACTCTTCAAGTACCACATTGGCCAAAAAATGACCGGGTCAATGAGGTCTTGCATCCGGGGATCAGCCATTCTTAAGGAACTTATGAGGATACACCCGGATATCATCGTAAGCGTCCCCCCCAGCCCGATAAAACGCCTGAAAGGCGTCTTCGACCCCGTTAGCTGCTTTTCAGGGATAGTATCCGACCTTTTGGGTGTTCCTGTAGCAGCCCATGCCCTGGTAAAAAAACGAATGACCGCGCATCAGACACGGTTAGGAAGATCTCGCAGGATCTCGAACCTTTACGGTGCCTTCTCCGTTATTGATAAAAACCTGATAGACAGTAAGAGAATATTGCTTGTTGACGACGTTATAACCACTGGCACCACTATGGATACATGCGCCAGTGAGCTTTTGAAACATGGGGCCTTATCCATTCACGGGTTCACACTTGCCCGGGCCGGACATTATTGATCAACTACGCTTGTTTATCATATAGATACCGAACAGGGCAAAAATGATATTACTCGCCCATGCGGCCACGGGGGGAGAAAGAGCGCCTCCCTTACCCAACGCCAGGGATACGGCCATCAGGGGCAGAGAGAGCATGGCCACGGCTATCCCACGCGCCATGCCTATAAGCGCGCTGGACCTGCCTGTGTCTATACTGAAAGGCACTCCCACTAGTACTGTTATCATGGCCATGAACGGAAAAGAAAGTTTATAATTGAGGTCTACGCGGAGCCGTCTCAGGGTAAGGGACCCTTTATGGGTAAAAGCCTTTATGTAACTCTTGAGCTTAGCGTACCCCATGAACCTCGGATCCCATTGATTTACCACAAAGTCCTTTGGGGATTCCTCAATGGGCAGTTTCCTTATTTTCTGCACTCTGGGATTACCTATGAAATTCCCGTCCGGTCCCACTTCGAACGATACAACGTCCTCCCCAAGCCAGTATCCTTCGCTGCGCCATCTTACCACGCGGGCGCTTATCTTCTCGGTTATGTTCTGGTCATTGTCCTGCCTGTGTATTATGACATTATTGAACATCTTTGATGCCGGGTAAAAGGCCTCGGCGTATATTATCTGGTCGCCCCTTCCATAAACAGCTATATTCTCTATTTTATTCTTCTCCCTTTTCGCGTCAGAACTTTCAAGCTCCTCTTTCCTTATTATATTCGCTTTCTGCATATTGGACGGTACGAACCGGTCATTCACTATGAACGTTGCTATGCAGACTACGAATGTTACCGCGACCACCGGCCTGACCATCCTCCATAGGCTTATGCCGCTGGTTATGACAGCTGTCACCTCGTGGTTCTTGCTTAACGTATTGAAGACATACACAGAGGAGAGAAGGGCCGCGAATGGCACCATATTCACGAAAGCGAAAGGCGCTAGATAAAAATAGAAAGCAAGTATGCTTCCGAGCGGGATGTTATGCTTGAAAATGTCGTCTATGAACCCCAGTATATCCCCTATTATGCCGAGTATTATCAACAGGAGTATACAGAACATGAAAGCGCTGAGGAAACTTTTGATTATGTATTTTTCTATTATACGCATTGATCGTCCCGCGCCTTAGCGTGTAGATATCTTGTAGAACAAAACTATCCCCAGGGAAGCCAGGATTATATCGGATGACCAGACTCCCGCCCACGGAGGTATTATGCCTCTTATGGCCAGCGCTATTCCGCTAAGCATGATGCTCCAGTATACCAGAAAAAGACCTATGGCCAGCCCAAAACCTATGAATTTCTCCCGCCTATGCGTAGTTATGGCCAGCGGCATGCCCACTATGACAAAAACAAGATTAGAGAAGGCAAGCGCTATCTTCTTGTGCATCTCTATACGCAACGGGATCACGTCTATGGAATCCCTTTCAAGGGTATTGATCTCATCCTTCAGCTCTTTGATGCTCTTTTCTCGTGATTTCTTCTGTATATCATCCGGATCCGTCACATCACCCAGATTCAATGTCATGTAATAATCCTTGAAGGATATTTTATAGAACTCATCGGGATTATTAGCGGATATTTCGTCCGCCGTACCGTCTGAAAGCCACAATTTTACACTGCCCTGTTCAGGCATCGATATGACCTTCCCCCTCTTAGCTATTATGGTCCTGGTCGGCTTATCTTTCTGCGGCTGGTATATCCTTATGTTCCTAAGCGTGTCCCCTTCCACTTCATGTATGAAAATTATGTAATCCTGGAAACCTTTGACAAAGACTCCGGGTTCCAACATGGCCGTGGGGTGTTTTATCCCTATGGTCTTGAGGAGCTTTCTCGCCTCGAATTCCGCCTGCGGCAACATCTTATCATTAAGGGGCATGCTCATGAGGCTGATAATGAACCCGCATATCACCACGGGGATCACTACCTTGTAGAGATTTACCCCGCTAGTCCTCAGGGTAGTGATCTCGTTATCGCCTGAAAGCCTGCCAAACCCCAGAAGGACTGCGGACAGTACCGATATCGGTATGGTAAAAATAAGCACATATGGTAGGAAATAGAGGAATACCCTGGCCACCTGGGACGCTTCTACCCCCTTGTTCATGACCATATCCACGGTCTGAACGATGTTACCCGCCGCAAGTATCACGGTAGATATGAATAGCGACGCTATGAACGGGCCGCCGAGCTCTCTTAACGTGTATCTTGTTATTATCCTCATATTATACCGGGTATGTCCCGAAGTATCCGTCGTCACGCCCCTTCAGCGTACCATCATATTGAAAGCATCCTGGTAAGTGTATACAGATAAGAATTGCGTTCCATATCGGTGTCCCTGTCAAAACAGGCTTTTTCATACGGAATAAGCTTCAGCTTGTTGCCCTGTATACCTACCATTTTGCCCGTATGTCCTTTGATAAGCGCTTCTACCGCAAAAGCTCCCATCTCCGAGGCCAGGACCCTGTCCGGAGCGTTCGGGGACCCTCCACGCTGGACATGACCTAGAGTTATCCCCCGGGTCTCGTAACCTGTCGCTTTTTTGATCTTTTTAGAGATGGTCTGGGCATCCGAGTACCCTTCTGAAACGACTATGATCCAGCTCCTCTTTCCCTTTTTCTCGGCTTTTCTGATATCAGCGGCTATCTGCTTGATCGTGACCTTGCTCCCCGGGTATAGGACCTCCTCCGCCCCGCCTGCCAAGCCGGCCATAACGGCAATATACGGTTCCCGCCTCCCCATGACCTCCACCACGAAAATACGTTCCATACTCGTCACGGTATCCCTTATCTTGTCGATCGCGTCCAGAACGGTATCCACGGATGTATGTGCCCCTATCGTATAATCCGTGTGCCCCAGGTCATTATCAATAGTACCTGGAAGACCTATACTGCGTATTTTCCATTTTTCCTGGAGAACAAGCGCTCCCTGCAAGGACCCGTTCCCGCCATTGATAACAAGTGCGTCTATGCCATTATCCTGGATGACCTTTACCGCCTTCGCCTGGCCTTTCCCGGTCATGAATTCCTTTGAACGTGACGTTTTTAATATAGTACCTCCCAGGCCAAGGATATTACTTACGCTGCGGGAATTCATCTGCATGAGCTCTCCGCTCATAAGCCCCTCGTACCCCCTCATTATCCCGACCACTTCAAGGCCTTCATAAACGGCTTTACGCACGACACTGCGGGTCGCCGCGTTCATGCCAGGGGAATCCCCCCCTGAAGTAAGTACCCCGATCTTTTTTATCTTGCCCCGCATATTTCTATCCTCCTTAAAAGGCGAAAGGACCTCCGCTTATGGTCAATATCTGTAATGATCCGGCTTGTACGGTCCGGCCTCAGGGACACCGATATACTCTGCCTGTGATCTCGTGAGCCTGGTAAGCTTGACCCCTATCCTGTCCAGGTGAAGCCTTGCGACCTCTTCATCAAGGTGTTTCGGCAGACGATATACTTCTTTACGGTACTTATCCCGATTGTTCCACAATTCTATCTGCGCCAGCACTTGGTTAGTAAAAGAGTTCGACATGACAAAGGACGGGTGCCCCATAGCGCACCCGAGGTTCACAAGGCGTCCTTCCGCGAGAAGGAAGATCTCTTTCCCGTCCGGAAAGATATATTTATCAACTTGCGGCTTAATGTTCACCTTCTTGATAGCCGGGTATTTCTCCAGTTTATCGACCTGTATCTCATTGTCAAAATGCCCTATATTACATATTATGGCCTGGTCTTTCATTCTCTTCATATGCTCAATGGTTATTACGTCCTTGTTGCCCGTAGCCGTGACATAAATATCCGCTTGCCCGAGCGTGTCCTCGACCGTAGCGACCTCAAAACCTTCCATAGCGGCCTGCAACGCGCAGATAGGGTCGATCTCCGTAACTATGACCCTCGCGCCAAAAGCCTTCAGGGAGTGGCTTGAACCTTTCCCGACATCACCATACCCGCATACAACGGCCACTTTCCCGGCGACCATGACATCCATGGCCCTTTTGAGCCCATCACCCAGGGATTCACGGCATCCGTACAGATTATCGAATTTTGATTTGGTCACCGAGTCGTTCACGTTCATGGCCGGCACCAGGAGTTCCCCTTTTTCCATCATCTGATAAAGCCGGTGTACACCGGTGGTCGTTTCTTCCGACACACCCTTCCATTCACTGGTCATAGCCGTCCATTTGCCAGGCGTAGCTTTGAGGGATCTTTTCAATGCCTTGTAAAGCTCCACCTCGTCCGCCCCGTGGGCCTCTCTATCCAGTACGGAGGCGTCTTCTTCCGCCCTTTTCCCCAGATGTAACATCAACGTAGCGTCCCCCCCGTCATCCACAATAAGCTGGGGACCTTTCCCCCCGGGAAAAGTAAGCGCCTGTTCCGTACACCACCAGTATTCCTCCAGCGTCTCCCCCTTCCAGGCAAAAACGGGGACACCCGACGCGGCTATCGCCGCTGCGGCATGGTCCTGTGTAGAAAAGATATTGCAACTTGCCCAGCGCACATCCGCCCCAAGCGCGGTAAGGGTTTCTATAAGGACCGCTGTCTGTATGGTCATATGCAGCGAACCACTTATCCTCACCCCGGCAAGAGGACGTTCTTTTGAGTATTTTTCACGTACCGCCATAAGGCCCGGCATCTCATGCTGCGCTATCTCTATCTCTTTCCTGCCGAACCCGGCAAGCCCCATGTCCTTCACTTTGTTATCCGGCATCGCTCTCCCCTCTATATATCGCTACTTAGCCGCTTTTTTTACCGCGCCCGCCATATCCGTCTCTTCCCATGTAAAGCCTTGCTCTTTTCGCCCAAAATGTCCATAAGCGGCGGTCTTCAGGTATATAGGACGGCGCAACTTCAGTTTTTCGATTATCCCTCCCGGAGTAAGGTCAAAGGTCTTACGTACGATCTTCACGATCTCTTCCTCCGATATCTTTCCCGTACCGAACGTGTTCACCATCACACTGACAGGCTCCGCTACCCCTATGGCATAAGCGAACTGTATCTCGCATTTACCCGCTATCCCGGAGGCCACGATATTCTTGGCCACGTATCTGGCCATATAAGACGCCGACCTGTCGACCTTTGACGGGTCCTTGCCGCTGAAAGCGCCACCACCATGGCTTCCAACACCACCATAAGTATCTACTATTATCTTCCTGCCGGTCACACCTGTATCCCCATGCGGACCGCCGACCTCAAACCTGCCTGTCGGGTTTATGAATATCTTGGTGTTCTTATCCATAAGTTTCGCCGGGACCACGCGCTTTATCACAAGCTCCTTCATGTCACGGTGTATCTTGCTCATCTTGGTCTTTTCATCATGATGCGCGCTTACCACTATGGCTTCTATCCTTTTTGGTTTCCCGTCGTGGTATTCCACGGTTACCTGGCTCTTTCCGTCCGGCCTCAGATAATCCACAAGTTTTTCCTTCCGTATCTTGGAAAGCTGCCTGGTAAGCTCATGGGCCAGGGTTATCGGCATGGGCATCAGCTCTTTCGTCTCATCGGTGGCATAACCGAACATCATACCCTGGTCACCCGCGCCTCCGACATCCACACCCATGGCGATATCGGGGGACTGCTCCTGTATGGACGTTATTACCCCACTTGTAAGATAATCAAAGCCATAGTTCGCGTTGGTATATCCTATATCTTTTATCGTCTGCCTCACTATCCTGGGGATATCAACATAACTTGACGTCGTTATCTCTCCCGCGACCACGGTAAGCCCGGTAGTGACCATAGTCTCACACGCGACCCTGCCCGATGGGTCCTCCTTCATTATGCTGTCAAGTATGGCATCGGATATCTGATCGCATACTTTATCTGGATGTCCCTCGGTAACGCTTTCAGAAGTAAAAAGATATTTGCTGCTCTTCATGTCGTGATCTCTCCTTTTTTATAGTTACGCCGCTCCTCCGCGGGCCTATTCGCCCGACAGCTCCCTCTGCCGGTACTCAATATCAGCTTTCTCAAGTGAATTCTTATCGCCTATATCATACCATCCTTCAGTAAAAACAAAACCATAAACCTCATCCTTTTCGGAGACCCATTTCACGAAATTACCAGGGGCGTCTTTTACCAGACCCGTACCCATATACTCCTCGAGCATAGGCAGCTTATCCTTGGGAAAATAATATATACCCGTAGAAGCCAGGGTACTCTTCGGAGAGGCCGGTTTTTCCTCAAAGGCCACCACTTTACTCTCTCCGTCGAGGGACACTATCCCGTACCTTTGCGCCATTTTCAAGTCTTTTACGTCAAAAAGCGCTACACAAAGTTTTTTCTTCTCGCGGGCGAAAGATATGAAATCATGTATCGCGAATTCGAAAAGATTGTCCCCGGCCACTATGACCACGTCCTCATCAGGCTTCTGCCCGCTCACAACGAGGTTTATGTCGCCAATAGCCCCCAGCCTATCCTCATTGCTTTTCGTCATGTCATCTATTACGGTGATCTTAACCGAGAAATTGCGGCCGGCCACCCATTGGTTCACCATACTATGGAATTTATCGTTGGTCACGATATATATCTCATCGCAACCATGCATGCTCTCCATTTTACGTAAAAGCCTTTCAAGTATGGTCTTTCCTCCGACCTTCACCAGGGGTTTGGGCCTGTCAAGCGTCAAGGGGTACAACCTCGTACCGTACCCGGCAGCCAGTATTAATCCTTTCATCGCGTCCCTTTCGTCATATGTTATACATCAATCCTTATCTTCCTGTCCGATCTCCTCTTGTCCGGCAGAAAAACCTATGGCCATTTCCGGCACGAACTCCCGGAGTTTTTTTTGCGCGAATTCGGCGACTTCCTTACCGGTCTGGAACGTAAGGGCTTTATCCGCCAGTTCCTTCATGTCCTTATAAGAAACTGACCTCACGATCTTTTTTATCTCCGGTACCGCGATAGGCGATGTGCTGAACTCATCGAGCCCCATCCCCAGAAGTACCATTGTAAGACTTATATCACCCGCCATTTCGCCGCACATCCCTACCTCTATGTTCTCTTTATGTCCGTTATCGATTATGGTCTTGATCAAGCTGAGAACAGCCGGATGTGAAGGCTCATATAAATACGCTATTTTTTCGTTAACTCGATCGACAGCCAGCGAATATTGTATCAGGTCATTGGTACCTATGCTAAAGAAATCCACTTCTTTTGCCAACGCGTCACTTGTTATCGCCGCGGAAGGCACCTCTATCATGGCTCCTACGGGCATGTTCTCGTTGAATTTTACGCCTTCCTTCCGAAGCTCACGTTTTACCTCTTCCAATACTTCATTCGCCTGCCGTAACTCCATCACTCCGGATATCATGGGATACATGAGCTTAAGGTTACCGAAAACAGAAGCACGTAATATGGCCCTTAACTGGCTCTTGAAAATATCCGGCCGCGCAAGGCAGAACCGTATGGCCCTCCACCCAAGGAAAGGGTTCATCTCTTTCGGCACATCCAGTTGTGAAAGGAATTTATCCCCGCCCAGGTCCAGCGTACGTACTATCACATAACTCGGCTTCATCCTCATGACCACGGATTTATATGCCCGGAATTGTTCCTCCTCCGTCGGTATGTCCATGCGGTTCATATAAAAATACTCTGTCCTATATAGTCCTATGCCCTCGGCTCCATGGGAAATGACGCTCGAGACATCATCCGGAAGCTCGATATTGCCGGCGATCTTCACTTTTCTGCCGTCGGACGTTTCGCTGGGAAGGGACTTAAGTTCTATCAAGTCCCTCTCCATTGTCTCATATTTCTCTTTTTCCACCTCGTACTTATCTATGAACCTTTTTGTGGGGTTCACTATAACAACGCCACGAAGCCCATCAAGTATCACGATATCGCCGGTCTTGACCTTATCCGTAACCGTCTCCAGCCCGACCACAGCCGGTATTTCCAGGGATTTCGCCATAATAGCCGTATGCGACGTGCGACCACCTATATCGGTAGCGAAGCCCGCTATATTCCCTTTATGCATCATAGCGGTATCTGAAGGAGAAAGGTCGTAAGATATTATTATGGTCCCTTTTGCCAACTCGCCCAAGTCCCTTGTCTCTGCCCCGATCAGGTTCCTCAAGATACGCTTTCCCACATCGGTTATATCGCTTATCCTATCACGCAGATATTCATCCCTGGCTTCCGAAAGCACGCTCACATACCTGTCCAATACTTCATAGAATACCATTTCAATGTTATTTTTCTTTTTCTTGAGCTGGGCTATGACCTCCTGGACAAGTACACTATCCTCGAGCACGAGGAGATGGGCACTGAATATCCTGCCATGCTCGATACCCATTTCCCGGGATATCTTCTTTTCAATAGCAAGGATCTCATTCCTCGTCTTCTTAAGCGCTTCTCTGAATTTCTCGATCTCACCGGGAATATCCTTTTCCGTTATGACCTTTTTTACCGGCGATACATCCTCGGTACCGATCACATAGGCCTTGCCTATGGCGAATCCCGCGGCGGCAGGTATCCCCTTAAGCTGCAATTGCATCTTTTTAGGCGCAACGCTCTTTCTTTTTCCCGATTCCCGTTTCATCATACCACCCATCACTGTTCTGGTTCCATGTCCCCGGTTAGAAGATCGGATAATTCCTTTACGGCAGATTCCGCGTCCTTCCCTTTGGCGATTATGGTTATTTTTGACCCCTTTTCCGCGGCAAGCATAAGTATACCCATAATAGACTTACCGTTGACTTCCTGGTCTTCTTTTATAATAACGATATCGCTCTCAAACTTGTTGGCGACCTGCACGAACAATGCCGCGGGCCTGGCGTGAAGGCCCGTTCTGTTCTTGATCACTATTTCTCCCCTGGCTTCCATATCACCCCAATGTAACAGTTATGTTCATCTCGTCCAACTTGGTCCCCGCCGCGACATCGGAACATACGAATACCGATAATCCCTGATAGGTCTTTTTCAAGCCGGATTCCGTTTCGTTCACCGAATATATCGGACAAATAAAAACATGATGTTTCTTCTCAAAGAAAATATCCACCGCAAGACCGGAATACATATCAGATACGGACAGTTGCTCCGCGTGAAAAGACCTTGTCCTGGAAGCATATCTTTTATCAAAGACCATAAAGTTGAATTCCAGAGCATATCTCATGGCCAAGTCCTTGTCAGACCGTTCTTTTATCGTATGGATGAAATTTATGGCCGGTCCGGCGCCTATGCGTACCTTCTTGACGACATCCAGGTCCACGACCTCACCCTTGCCCAGGAAGACCTTATCCCGCCGGCGCATCTTATGCGTAACGAACTCATCCGAGACATACAGGGTCGAATCGTATGGCTTTTTCAAGAACCCCCCGTGGCTCTGGGCATTTTTTATCATATCTTCCCATGGATCCGTACCGGTAAAGATATGCGTAAGAAAACACCCCTTCTGGTACCGGTCATAAAAGAGGAGCTTTTTCAGCCCCCTGTCACATACTCCGAGAACATCGTGTATATCGGTCATATCCCCGCTCATTGCCGCTTTTCTCGCCTGTTTTATCCGGCCGGTGTATTTCCTGTCAAGTTTCTTATGATAGTCCTCCCTGGACCTGGATAGCGTATTGGTCACGTTCATATGGAGCGGCCTGTAGTCTATCTCGCTTATCATACCGCCGCTATCGGGCGTGGAATATATATCCAACAACCTGTTCCCTATTGACACTTCCTTATAACCGGTATCGCTGTCTTGTTCTATCGACCATATACGTCTATCCTTGCGCTTGAGTATGCCATCGATTATGTTCTGCGCCTTGATAAGATGCTCATAAACCCCATCCCTGAGATGTGGTAAATAGACCCCGCCGAAAGTCCCGTGCCAATACGTACATCCGGTCTGAGCCTTAAAAAGTTCTTTTTTGGCCAACTCGACCTCATTATTATACGAAGTATCCGTATCGCCTTTTTCGATCCCATATATCGCGTCGCTTACGGACAACATCCTGTTGTACATATGAGCGACCTCCGGGTATTTTCCCAGAAAATTACGGAACCCGCCGTTACTCCACTGCATCATTTCCGCATAACTGGCCTCCGGGATGCCTTCTACCACATTGGGAGCCACTTCCCTCGCGGCTTCCGAATAAGTGGATGTGCTGAGCCACCCGGAATTCTCCGAAAGCATCTCGAAAAAATCTCTCAACCATCCCTTTCCATAGACCCATTTGTGTGTATGCGGCCAGGCCCCGAACTTCTCACAATCATCCGCGAAAAAGAAACAAGTTTCCTCCGATAAACTCGAAGTTGTCTTGTCCTTGATGTATCTCAGCGTAGCCTCCGGCGGCAGGAAAGGCATGGAATATCTTAACTTGGCAAGTGAGGGGAAAAGCAGCATATCCCCATTCTCACCTTTTATGCTACAGGGCTTGTACAGATGCCCTTCGGGCAGACCCGCCTTTATGAAATGGTTGTCATCGACTATGGTATATGTCATGCCCGCGCCGGCCAATGTATCCGCCAGGGCCGGTTCCCATACACGTTCCGCTATCCAGGCCCCTACCGGTCTGTGCCCTGTCGTCCTTTCCAGAAGATCGCTGTTCAACCTAAGCTGTGACACCCGGTCCCGTTCAGGGAGAAGCGTCATTATGGGTTCAAAATATCCTCCGCCTATAAGCTCAATCTGCCCGCTCCCCTGTAACTTTTTGAGCGTATCCACATACTCGGGATGTTTACGTACAAGCCACTCGAACAGGTTCCCGGAAAAATGAAATGATGCCTTGATACCGGGGTGCTCTTCTAGTTCCCGGACAAAAGGCAAATATGCCAGCCCATAAGCCTTGTCGAACTCGGATTCAAAATTGAATACCGGTTGATGACAATGCAGGGCCATTACCAATCTGGCTTTATCACCCATTTTATTTTTTCCTGCTCTCGTTCACTATGTTCATTATGACATCACTCAGTTTATCAGGGTCATGGCGAACGAACTCCTTCATGCCGGCGATGTGCGCCTTGACCAGGTCTATTTTTTCCCGCGCGAGCCACCCTTCATCCTTTTCGTCGAGCTTGACCGGGAACTTGTTCTCCGTCTCATACTTTTCGTATAGTCCTCGAGGAATAATGGACACGTTCGCGATACAATGGTTCACGATACCTTCTCCTGTATGCCTGATGATCGCCCTTACATGATCGCTCACGGAATAATCATCCGTCTCGCCAGGCTCTGTCATCACGTTACATATATATACTTTGATCGCGTTGGCTTTTAATATTTCCGCCTTTATCCCTTCTATCAACAGGTTAGGCATAACACTCGTATAAAGACTTCCAGGCCCGAGCACTATGCAATCCGCCTGTCTTATAGCTTCAACCGATTCTTTTGTAGCCTTGCAATCCGGAGGGAGCAGGGACAACCTGTCTATAGGGCTACCCGCGTCATCCCGTATTTTGCACTCTCCTATCGTTTCTTTCCCGTCCTTACGCCGCGCCACCAATCTTACTATCTGTAGCGTAGCGGGAACAACATTCCCCTTTATCGCCAGCACTTTGCTCGATTCACGTATGGCTTTAGTGAAATCCCCAGTTACCTGGGAAAGCGCGGTTATGAAGAGATTACCGAAACTATGCCCTTCCAGCCCCCGGCCTTCCGTGAACCTGAACTGGAAAAGAGCCCTCAGCAGGTCCCCTGAATCGGATAAGGCGACAAGGCAGTTACGAATATCCCCCGGAGGCAGTACCCCGAACTCTTCCCTGAGCCTGCCGGACGATCCTCCATCATCCGCTACTGTCACTATAGCCGTCAGATTACTGGTCTTTTGCTTCAACCCCGTAAGCAACGTGGAAAGACCTGTGCCCCCCCCGACAACCACTATTTTGGGTCCCTTTTCAAGTATCCTTCTCGCGTATACCCTGTCCACCAGGGCGTCATCTTCTTTTATCGCGCCGGGTACAAGCACCGCCATGAACGACTTAAGTATACGCTTAACGGCCAATATCACGCAAAGTATACCGAAAATTATTACAAGGCCGGCCAATGCCTTACTGTCCGGATCGCTCTCTCTTTCAAAGATCGCTATCACGAACCCCATAGATATCATAAGAATGCCGAAAACAGAAAGGAATATCCATCTTTTTATCAGCATTCCCGGATATAACCATTTTAATCTTTTAAAAACCATGTCGGTTCCATTTAGCAACGAGGGGCATTTGGTCTCCCGCTCGCCACTAGTTATATCTTTTTTTGCTCTTCTTCTTTGATTATCTTATATATTTCCTGAGGGCTCTTTGCGCCACGCAGTCTTTCCCGTACGAATCTATCGTCCAGTAATCTTGATATCTTGGCCAAAGCTTTTAAATGAGGACCGGGCGTTTCACCTGGTGCGATGAGTAGAAAAAAGATGTAAGTGGGATCTCCGTCCAGAGACTTGAAATCTACGCCTTCGGCGGAGATGCCGAAAGCTGAGATCATTTTTTTAACATTGGGGCATTTTGCATGGGGTATGGCAACACCCTTTCCTATGCCTGTCGAACCCAGGGCTTCCCTCTCCTGAAGGCGCTTGAGTATCTCTTTTTTTTCCGGTTTCTTGATCTCCCCGGATACGACAAGAAGTTCGACCATCTCTTCCAATACTTCCTCCTTGGTCTTAGCCTGAAGCGCCGAAGAGACCGAACCCTTATTTAAAAAATCCACAATATTCATAATACCCCTCTGCTATTTGCCTTATTATGTTGAACTTAATAAATAATTTAAAAGAACGCATGTATGGGCACATATTATTCGTTTTGAGAGACCTGAGATCGATTTTTCGGGTGAAAAAATGGAGCGGGTGATCGGACTCGAACCGACGACAATCACGTTGGCAACGTGATGCTCTACCAACTGAGCTACACCCGCCCGCATCTCAAACACGCATATGAATACGTTTTTAGATGGTACCCGCACAAGGACTCGAACCTTGGACCCACTGATTAAGAGTCAGTTGCTCTACCAGCTGAGCTATGCGGGCACCGTTTTTTTTCGGACCGTATTATAGCACACCCGGCAAATCATTGGCAAGCGTATTCTATATTTAAATATAATATTCATACACTTAGCACAGTAATGATCTAGAGACTGTGGGTTTTTATGAAATCCACTATCTCTCCCATATTGCCTTCGGCCATGGAGATACATGTATCGGCACACCCGTAATATAAACGTAATTTCCCTCCGGGCATAAGAACGGCCGAACTGGGGAATACCACATTGGGCACATCCCCGACCCGCTCATACGTTTCGGTCGGGGCCAGCAGGTAATCTTTGGTCCTATATAACACCTTCCACGGCTTATCCTTGTCCAGTATGGCGCCTCCGGCGTAGTAAAGGTACCCGTTACAGCTTGTCCATACCCCGTGATATATCAAAAGCCACCCGTCGTCTATCTCTATAGGCGCGGGTCCCGGTCCGATCTTGGTGGACTGCCAGCTACTGGTTACCGTACTGAACACAAAACGATGTTTTCCCCAGTACACAAGATCGGGACTTTCACTGTAGAACATGTCGCCGAACGGCGTATGACCACGATCACTTGGCCTGTGCAAAATAGCGTATTTCCCGTTTATTTTACGCGGGAATATGACACAGTTCCGGTTGGCCGGATATGTGATGTTCTCCATTTGCTCGAATCTCTTGAAATCCTTTGTGGTAGCAAGCCCTATGCATGGTCCATGCGGGGAATCGATACACCATGTGAAATAATATGTGTCATCAATGCGGGTAAGCCTGGGATCATATGTCCGCGCCTGTATAGGGACCTCCGGGTCCCTGCTCTCCATTTTCAATATATCGGGGTCTATTTCCCATTTTATTCCGTCTTTGCTCTTTCCGACATGCATAGTGAAATTGAAATCCACTTCGTCCACCCTGAAAATACCGGCATATCCATCTTCGAATGGTACAATAGCGCTATTATGTATGCTGTTCGCCCTGGGAACGGCACTGGCTGTTATTATCGGATTACCCTTGAATCTTTTTAAGACCTTTTCATTCGCCATAAATCACTCCTTAGTATTTTGCACGCTTATCCCCCGCGTATCGTATCGAAAAACTTCTTGAAATTATATCATGAAAAAGTTTTTTTTCAATCGCAACTTTCCGCCTCTTCAGTGCCCGTATCTGGCTGCTATGGGCATTCTTCTCCCGGTACCGAATGCTTTTGTGGTCACTTTTAGCCCGGGTGGAGCTTGTTTCCTCTTATACTCGTTCTTCCTTACCGCCTCGATCACCCACTTGACCGTCCCCGGGTCATATCCTTTTTCCGCTATTTCGCTGGCAGGATATCCCTCTTCCAGGTACAAAGCCAATATATCGTCAAGCACACCATACTCGGGCAAGGTGTCCTGATCCGTCTGCCCGGGTTTCAGCTCGGCGGAAGGCACTCTTTCAATTATCTCCCTGGGGATCACCTCGCCGGCCCTATTGATCTGGGCGGCAAGTCCATATACCATCGTCTTAGGGACATCTGATATTACAGCTAAGCCTCCGGCCATATCCCCGTAAAGAGTACAATATCCTACAGCCATCTCGCTCTTGTTGCCGGTCGTCAATAAAAGCCATCCATATCTATTGGAGAAAGCCATCAGTATATTGCCCCGTATCCTTGCCTGTATGTTCTGCATATACACTTCGACATCTTCCGTCCCCAGCCTATCGATCTCCTTATCCAGCAAACAGATATAATCGTTATAGATATCTTTTATCGGAATGATCCGGAGGTCAATGCCTAGATTTTCCGCGAGTTTCCGCGAATATGCCTCGCTTTCGGGAGATGAATACCCGGAAGGCATGGTCACTGCCGTAACATTACTACTGCCTATCGCTTCCGCGGCCAACGCGCATGTAACCGCCGAATCAATACCTCCGGAAAGCCCTATTACGGCCTTTTGGAAACCACATTTGCGCATATAATCCCTTATCCCGAGCACCAGCGCGTTCTTTACGGCTAGCATCTTGTCTTGAGGGATATATCGGATAATTCTTTTTTCTGTTCCCGTGTCTATGGTAAGGACTTTTTCCTCGAATGCCGGAAGGACCTCTGCCGGCACCCCGTCGCTGCCGAAGAACATGCTCCTTCCATCGAAGACCAGCTCGTCATTCCCTCCTACCTGGTTCACGAACACGAACGGGATACCATTATTCCTGGCATGCGCGCTGATTATATCGCATCGCGCCTTTTCCTTGCCGTCGCAAAACGGCGAAGCGGATATATTTACGATCATCGTCGCGCCTTTTTTTGCCAGCTCAGCGACAGGATCATCCGTATATCTTTTTCCACTCCACGCGCCAGGGATGTTCCACATATCTTCGCATATGGTCACACCTATCCGCTCCCCCTTGAACTCGATAACGTCGGGATCCCCGGAGGTATCGAAATACCGTCTCTCATCGAATACATCATATACCGGAAGTAATCTTTTATTGGCTACGCCAATGACCTTACCCGCGCAAACGAATACCGCGGAATTGTAGAGCCCGTTAAGTCCTCCATCCTTGTTCTCCGTGGGAGCCCCTACGATCATACCCGTAGTCGGATATCCCGCCGATATCTCGAATATCTGGGCTAAAGCCCGCTTTATCCTTCCCCTGAAAGATCTTTTTTCCAAGAGGTCCCTGGGGGGGTACCCGCAAATAAAAAGCTCTGGAAAAACCACAAGATCGGTCTCATTAGCGTATTTGGCCATCACGCCCCGGATGCTCTCCACCGAAGAGTCAACATCCCCTACCGTAGGGTTAAGCTGGGCCATTGTTATCCGCATTATTAATCCTCCATGAACTTTTAATACCTTTGATTATATTATTTTACAGCTTAACCGTTTTTTTACCATAGTTATTTGAATATATGTTTCTTTCTTTACTTTTGGCCCTTATACTGGTATTTTAATTTCCATATTATGTATATTGGCTGCATATGAGTTACACAATAAATAAACGCGCCTGTAGCTCAGTTGGATAGAGCAACTGGCTTCGAACCAGTAGGTCGCAGGTTCGAGTCCTGCCGGGCGCGCCATTTAATGTAAAAGGCTCCGTTAAAAACGGAGCCTTTTACATTATGGCCGGTTGAGGACAAGCTGCTTTAAGCGGCGAGTCGCGCACCTTGCGAAGGCAAGGTGTGATGCCGCGCAGAGCGTTAAATGGTCCGACGAGAAGAAGGACCATAGCCCGAGCGGCCTGCCGGGCGTGACTGAGGGGACGGCGATCCCCGATGAAATGCCGTAGGCCCAGAAAGGCTACGGCCCCCATTTAAACCGAAAACCCTGCCGATAAGGCGGGGTTTTTGGTTTTATGGCCGGTTGAGGACAAGCTGCTTTAAGCGGCGAGTC